>JBBSFO010000698.1:0-2954 GCA_038238655.1 Thermomicrobiales bacterium
AGTCTATAATGTTTCGGAACGGATGTCAAGAAAAAGAATTATCGACCCTATACTGACGCTTGGAGAGCAGCATGCCTGACGTCAGGGTGGGGTAGACCCCAATCGGACAGTTCGCCCAGCCCACGCCGCCACTCCCACTGCCGTCTGGCTCTTAGGGTGTTGCTCGTCCTTTCATGCTATGCTGCATCGGTCAATTGCACGCTGACAGAGTGAGAGAGGAGGGCGGCGCCGATGATTACCGGTATCGACCATTACGTGATCCTCGTTTCTGACTTGGCGACCGGCATCCGCGATTACGAGCGGCTCGGCTTCACCGTCGTTCCCGGCGGGAAGCATCCGGGCGGCACGCATAATGCCCTGATGGTCTTCGCAGACGGCGCGTACCTCGAACTGTTTGCTTTCGCGGACCCCGGCGCTCCCTCACCCCATCGCTGGCATCAGTATCTCGCCTCCGGCGAAGGGCTGATTGACTTCGCCCTGGCGAGCACGGACGTCGCGGCGGATGTCACGCGGCACTCCGGCGCGGGCCTTGCCTACAAACCGTTGGCGGGCGGGCGGGTCCGGCCGGACGGCGTGCAACTTGCATGGCGGATGGCGAGTGTGTCACCGACGGGCCAGCTCCCCTTCCTCATCGAGGAAGTGACACCGCGCGGCCAGCGTGTGCCGAGTGGTGATGCCGCACAGCACGCGAACGGTGTCACTGGTGTCCTCAGCCTCACCGTTGCTGTCGGCGATCTCACCGCCGCGAAGGAGCGATTCACCGCGCTTCTCGATGCGATCCCACTCGTCGAGCGCGATAACCCGGAGATCCGCAGCCATAGCGCGACCTACGTCGTCGGCCCGTACCGTATCGAACTCGCGCAGCCGGTGGACGATCAAAGTCCGCTCGCCGCCTCCCTCGCCGCGCGGGGCGACGGCCCCTACAGCATCTGCCTGAGCGCCGGTCCCGGCACGACCGCAGCGCACTGGCTCGATGAAACAGCGGCTCACGGCGCGCGCGTGCAAATCGCCGCATCGAGGGCGGGAGGATCGTAAGGAGTGGAAAGTGGAAAGTAATGCATAGCGGATAGCGAAATTAGCGCGGACAGCCTGTACGACTTGGGGTCCGACTAGCAACGGACCAGAAAGTCGGGACAAGGGCGACGGGATTATAGCGTGGACGAGACAAGACGCGCACGCAGGCCACACCTTGTCATGCCTTGGGGTAGACCCAGCCGGACACCCCATTGCGCATTCATCTATACTGTGTCCCTCCGTGAAGCGGGCGAAGTAGAGGAGGTCATGATGAACGATCAGGCGCTTGAGATGGCGACACGGTTCCGTGAGGTTCATGGTGAGGTGATCCAGTGCGCGCAAGACTGCACCCCGGACGACTGGCGGCGGATGGTCCCGCACGAAGGGCGCTCCATCGCCTTCCTTTTCAACCATATCGCGGACGCCTATGTCGTGGAGACACAGGCACTCGTGGCCTTCGTGACCGGGCAGAGCGGGCCTGCTTATACGCGGGAGGACTTGAATGCTTGGAACGCCGCCAAATGGGAGGAGAATCCGTACCCTGAGCAAGCACTGACAATCGCCCGGCTGCGGGCCGAAGCGGAGCGGACTGCGACTGCGACTGCGACCTTGACGGAGCCGCAGTTGGCGCTATCGGCCAAGTACGGTACGTTGCCGGAGATGACGGTTGCGGAGTTCGTCGAGCGGCTCGTGATTGGACATCCGGGGATGCACTTGCCGGGGATGCAGCGCGAACTCGGCATGTCGTCTCACGGCTGATACCCGTATCTGTCAAGGATGATTACACCCCAACCGGACACTCCGGTTCACGACCTTGACGCGTGTGCAGGGCTGATGATAAAAGCGGGGGTGTTCCTCTGATGAAAGTGATGGCGGGAAGAAGGCGAGACATGACCGACCAGGCAGGGACGCACGCATCCTCAACCGGGCAGGTGTTCACCGGCGCCGAGTGGCTCGACACGCACTTCGAGGCGGCCCGCCCCGAGTACGAGGCGCAGTTGCGCGCGGTCGGCATCCAACCCGGTTGGCATGTCCTCGACGCCGCCTGCGGCTCCGGCTCCTTTCTGCCCTGGCTGGCGGAGCTGGTCGGCCCCGGCGGGAGCCTCGCGGCGCTCGACCTCGCGCCCGACAACGTGGCGCTGGTGGAGCGGCGGGTGGCCGCCTGGGGGTTGCCCTGCCCGGTCGAGGCGCACGCGGGGACGGTGCTCGCCCTACCCTACCCCGACGCCGCCTTCGACGCGGCCTGGTTCGCCAACACGTCGCAGTACCTCGACGACGACGAGCTGGCGACCGCCCTGGCGGAGCTGCGGCGGGTGGTGCGCCCCGGCGGGCTGGTGGCGGTCAAGGAGTCCGACGGCACCCTCAGCCGCGTCCTGCCCGCCCCGCCCGGCCTCCACCTGCGCCTTTTGCAGGCGACCGCCAACGCGGCCCAGGCGCACGGCATCCTGCGCGCCCCCGCGCTGCCGGGCTGGCTGCGCCGGGCGGGGCTGGCGGCGGTTTGGCGGCGCACCACGCTCATCGAGCGCGCCGCACCGCTCGACCCGCCCACGCGCCAGTTCTGGCGCGACGACCTCACCTTCGGCGCCGGCCTTGCCCCCACCCGCGACCTACCGACGACGGACCAGGAGGTCTGGGCGCGCTTCCGCGACCCGGCCGCGCTCGACGCCTACTTGGACGACCCGGACTTCTGCGGCTGCGAGGGCAACATCCTGACGGTCGGCACGGTGCCGGATGGTTCCGGGTAATCGCGGCAACTGCCGATGTTCATCTGCCGTGAACAATGGGTTTGCGACTTCTTTTGAGACGAGCGCGTCTCGAAACTCATCTCGGATAGCATCCGAAACATGGCGAAAATAGATGACACAGAACATTGAGTCTCATAAACGTTCGCTTGCCGGGAGTAGAGCAGTGCCGCAGCAGTAGATTGCGTGATACTCCCG
>JBBSFO010000699.1:0-2952 GCA_038238655.1 Thermomicrobiales bacterium
CGCTTGGCGACCTCTTTCGCCAGATCGGGGTTCTTCGCGGTCTTGAAGATGATCCACGCGCCCCAGCCGCCGCCGGCGACGAGGATCTTGTCCGTACCGGGGCCGAGCAGCCCGGGGAAGACCCCCGTCTTGCTGTAAATCGGGCTTTTGTCCGCGAAGGACTTGGCGTAGAGCGAGTAGGCATTCTTGGTGATCCCGATCGTGCCCGCTGCCCACGCCTCGTTGTTGCCGGTATCGTTCCAACCGCCAACGCCGGGCGGGAGCATGTTCTTGTACTTCGCATTCGTGTAGATGTCCGCCAGGAAGGTGATGGCGGCGACGGTCTCCGGCGAGTTGAGCGTCACCTTTTTGCCGGTGTCGTCGTTCAGGGCGCCGCCGTACGCCTGGATGCAGTCCTCGATCAGACCGTTCGCGTCGCCGCCCTGATTGACGGTCATGCCCCAGCCGAAGCGGTTCTTCGATGGGTCGGAGATTTGCAGCGCGATATCGCGGCAGTTCTCGAAGGTCTTGAAATCCTCCATCTTGAGGCCCTTCTCGTCCAACCAGTCCTTGCGCACGAACCAGGCACCGGAGTTGGAGAAGTAGGGGATGCCCATCCACTTGCCGTTGATGAAGAGGGAATTCTTGATGTAGTCCTCGGTCGGGCCGTAGACCTTTTGCATCTCTTCGACCGCATCGGTGACATCAATGATGTCGCCGAGTTGGGCGAACTGCGAGACGAAGCGATCCACGTACTGCATATCCACCGAGTTGCCGGACTTGACGGCGGCATCGAGTTTGGTGACGGCGGCGCCATCGTCGGTATTGACGTGGTCGTTCGTGACCTCGAAGCCGCCCTGCTTCGCGTACATTTGCAGTTCCGCGTCCATCGCCTTCTGCGTGTCGGGGAAGTATTCCTGCCGTGTGATCGTCAGCAGCTTCATGCCCTTGAATTTGTCAGCCGGGATCGGCGGGAAGGTGCCAATCGGACCGGTGGAGGCCGCCGTCGTCGTGCCGCCCGCCGCTGCGCTGCTCGCGGGTGCGGTCGTCCCCGCCGCTGCCGCGCTACCGGCCGGGCGTGTCGCCGCTGCCGCCGCGCTGCCCGCCGGTGCGGTCGCGACTGCGGGAGCCGTTGTCGCCGCTGCCGAGGCGGTGGTCGGGGCCGCGCCCGCAGTCGTGGCCGCCGGCTTCGGCGTGTCGGTCGCCGTGCTCCCGCCGCAGGCAGCGAGGATGGCCGCTGCGGCGCTTGCCGCGATGCCGCCGATAAAGCCGCGCCGTGTCAATCCAGGAACCCGCGTTTTCCCGTCGTCCATTACTGCTTCCCTCACATCTACAGGTCGTGAGCGATGAAAGAGGCATCGCCCTGTCACACCGCCATGCGCGCTCGTCAATGTTTCGAGAGTGCTTTCATGTGAACGCCGCACCGGACCGAACCCCAGCGCACGCGGAAACGCCCCTCGCACGATTATCGAACGCGCAGTACGCGGAAATCGCTTGGAACGTACCATCTGGCGAAGCATTTTGTCAAGCGGAATCAGCAAGCCGCTTAACGCAGTAACGAGTAACGAGTAACGAGGGGTTGATTCCCTTCTCGTTACTTGCTACTCGCTACTCGTTACTGCATGTCTACTGCTTGAAGCCGAGTTCCTCGAACAACTTCACCATCCGGTCGTGCGCGGCCTTGACCGCGTCCTGCACCTTCACCCCTTTGAGGACGATCTCACCCATCATGTCCGGCAGGATGTATTGGCTCAGCACAGCGTTCTGGCCGGGCGTCTGCGCCTGCGGGAAGGTGAAGCCCGTCTTGCTCTTGATCGGCAGCGGCGACTGGATCAGTTTTCGCAGCGCGGGGAAGGAGGGATCACCGTTCGTGTAGTAGGGGTCGGTGTCCCAGATGTTCTTGAACGATGGCATCACGAGCCCAAGCGATACCTTCGTGACGTTCAGCAAAGGACTGCCGCCCACCAGATGCTTCGCCACTTCCTTCGCCAACGGCACATTCTTGGCACCTTTCATGATAACGATATACGTGTTGCCGGGCTGGTTGATGATCTGATCCGTGCCGGGGCCGGTAAAGCCGGCAACGATCGCCGTCTTTTCATAGACCGGATTCTTGTCCGCGAACGACTTGGCGTAGAGCGTATAGCCGTTCTGCGTGATGCCGACCGTCCCCGCCAGCCACGCCTCGTTGTTCGAGGGGTCCGTCCAAGAGTTGATGCCCGGCGGCAACATATTTTTGTACTTCGGGTTGGTGAAGATGTCTGCGAGGAACGAAACCCCGGCGACCGTCTCCGGCGAGTTGAAGACGACCTTCGTCCCCTCATTATTGACGAACGAGCCGCCGTACGAGTAGATGGGGATCGTGACATTCGTGTTGCCGTCGCCGCTACGGTTCCACGTATTGCCCCAACCGAAGCGGTTCTTGGACGGATCGGAGATCGCCAAGGCGACATCGCGCGCGTTCTCCCACGTCTTGATGTCGTCAACCTTGATCCCCTTTTCATCCAGCCAGTCCTTGCGGGCGAAATAGCCGCTCGCGTTGGATTGGTACGGGATGATGTACCACTTGCCATCGAAGAACCCGACCAGTTTCGCGGAGTCCTCGACCGGGCCGTACACCTTCTGCAGGTCCTCGACGACGTCCGAGACGTCCACGATGTCGTCTAGTTGGTGCCATTGCGGCGCGTACCCGGCGCCATAGAACATGTCCGGTGGATTGCCGCCCTTCACGGCGGCGTCCATCCGGGTGACGGTACTGCCCTCATCCACGTTCAGATGGTCGTTCGAGATGTCCACGCCGATTTGCTTGGCGAAGGACTGCAACTCCGTGTCAATGACATCCTGCGTTCCCCTGAAGTATTCCTGACGGGAGATCATGTTCAGTTTCTGGCCCTTGTATTTGTCCGGTGGCGGGATGGGAACAGTACCGACCGGACCGGACGAGGCGGCCGTCGTGGTGCCGCCTGCCGCCAC
>JBBSFO010000700.1:0-2948 GCA_038238655.1 Thermomicrobiales bacterium
CAGTCAGGGATTCGCATATTTGGCAGAGCATTGTATCCGCTAAAAAGCTTCTCGCAAAACGAGAAGACAGCTTTCCTGACCTGCTACCCAAAGTGTGACCAAGCATTCTGTGAGACTTCCGCTTGCCAGACGGCGTGAGCATAGACGGCCGGTGCTTGATTGCCCAGGGCACTGTGCGGTCGGGTTGTATTGTACTCCTCCTCCCATTTCGCGATGATCCGGCGCGCATCCGCCAGGCTCACGAACCAATGCAGGTTCAGGCACTCGTCGCGGAATTTACCATTGAAACTCTCCTGATACCCGTTCTGCATCGGTTTCCCCGGATCGATGAAGTCCAACTGGACGCCGTTGCGGTATGCCCAGGCGTCGAGCGCCTGCCCCGTGAACTCCGGCCCGTTGTCCAGCGTGATCTGCTTCGGAGCGCCGTATCGCTCCACTAACTGATCGAGTACGCGCACCACCCGCTTGCCCGGCAACGAGGTGTCCACTTCAATCCGCAGGCATTCCCGCGTCACCGTGTCGAGGATGTTCAGCGTCCGGAACTGGCGACCATTCGCCAATGTGTCTTGCATGAAGTCCATCGCCCATGCCTCCCCGCGTCGCCACGGCTGGCTGACGATCCCGCGCGGGATGCGCGCCGCCCGCTTGCGTCTGCGCTGCCGGACCGCCAGGCCGTCCAGCCGATAGAGTCGATAGACCCGCTTGCGGTTGATCGTCATCCCCTCCCGCGCGAGCAAGATATGCAAACGGCGATACCCCCAGCGCGGATGCTCTGCTGCCAGCGTCCGCAACCGTTCCCGTACCTGCACCTCGTCGCTCCCGACCTTGTGCCGGTAGCGCATCGTCCTACGGTGCGCACCGATTATCCGGCAGGCGCGCCGCTCCGACATCCCGTGCTGCTTGCGCAGATGGCCCACCGCCTCCCGTCGGGCGGCGGGCCTCACCAGTTTTTTGTTGCGATCTCCTTGAGGGCGACGTTATCGAGCGTCATGCCACCCGCTGCGCGGGTACCCGGGCCACGATCTGCTTGAGTTTGCGATTCTCCTCTTCGAGTTGTCGAAGCCGTCGCAGCTGACTGACCTCTAAGCCGCCGTACTGCGCCTTCCAGCGATAGTACGTCCCCTCGCTAATGCTGTGTTGGCGGCAGACATCTGCGACCTTCTGGCCGGCTTCGACCAGTTTGAGGATGCCGATGATTTGCCCTTCGGTGAACTGACTCTTGCGCATGACGAACCTCCCGAGATCGATCCATTCATCGGGAGTCTCTCATAATCCTTGGACACCTTTTCGGGGGTCAGGTCAAAGTCCCCGAAGTTCGTTAGCTGCCCTGTCGCTGGTCACGATGTTGCGATGACGCGACTGTCTGCCAATGTGGCAGGTATGTGTAGCTCCGATATTGTGAAAGAAGGGTCCGTTTCATGGCAAGCATTCAAGGAAAAGTAGACGCTATCGCCAATCAGCAGCCTGAGAAGGTGAGCCAGACAGCATACATTTGCTATGTGGCATCACTCGCGTCGGTCGCACTCTCACTCATCCTCTGGTTCATCCCGACCACTGATGAGGCGAAGAAG
This sequence comes from Thermomicrobiales bacterium, assembly GCA_038238655.1. Classification (GTDB taxonomy): domain Bacteria; phylum Chloroflexota; class Chloroflexia; order Thermomicrobiales; family JALYUS01; genus JALYUS01. The sequence continues at coordinate 1,572 of JBBSFO010000700.1, forward strand.
GCTCGTGGGGAGCGACTGGCAATCTTCGTCGGGCTATGGCCCCCGACGCTGGCAATCTTTGGCAAGGTGATTGAGGACCGTGGGCGTGAGGCTGCCAGCGTCTAATAGACTGAGACATGGTAGGAGCAGGGAGGATGTACTATCAGCATCCTCCCTGACTTGTGTCAGTATGGAAGAGGACGTAAAAGGTGATGATAGGGCTTCTGTAGGCACAACGCAGGTTGTACCAGTCATACTGAGAGTCTTCCCGTCGGATACTACCCGAAAGGAGGACAACCATGCGCACGAGTCGGCCCACCGAGGCCGCAATCCTCACAATCCTCGAACGCGTGGAAGCGGGCGAGGAGGTTGGCGCGGGTGCCCTCTTGGTGGCATGCCGCACCCACGGCATCAGCGAGCAGACCGAGTATCGCTGGAAGGCGACGTATGGTGGGCTGGAAACGAACCACCGCCGGCGGCTGCGTCAACGCGAGGACGAGAACCACCGCCTCAAGGGGATCGTTGCCAGGTACCCGCGCAGCGGGTGGATGACGCTCGATAACACAGCCCTGAAGGATGCGCTGGCAAGAAAATAGTGACCCCCGCCGCGCGACGCGAGGTCGTGAGCTACCTTCACGTTCATCGTTTATCAGAAAAGGAATTTGCTATGGATATATGTCGGCTTATATAAATTACCTATTGTACTTTGCTGGTGCGGCTATGGTAATGCGATTTGATTCCGATGAACTCGGTTCCGACGAACTCATTCTTCAACAGATTGACCCTATAAGTGGTGAATGCAAGGCTCCCCTTGAAGAAGCGGTTTATCCAGAACACGGACAGGGCTTATGCATTCTCGCTTCCGAAGCGCATCTTCGCGGCGCGCGCCTGATCTTCCTACCCCCCCCGCCCCCTTCCCGTGGCGGGAAGGGGGAGAAACGCGGCACCGGAGGTGAGAAAGTCAGGAGAGCGCGAGTCTCGTGCCGAGAACGCATAAGCCCTGAGAACACGGACGCTTCTTCTGGGAAGAGGTTGTATCGGATGGCACAATGACCGATTCTGAGAAGACTGTTATCCCTGCCGCGATTGGTGAGGCATTGGTGAACTCTACGGATACGAAGCAATCGCTTCCAGCAGCAGGTCTTGAAAGCCTTGATGTTCCGTCCCGTCCTTCGAACGCCATAGGTCAAGATGAATGTCCATCGCGACATCGGCGTTCGGTGGTTGCCCGGTGACATCGGCCAGGTCAACGACGGAGCGACCGGCGGTGAACGCGCCGTCCGTGTCAATCGCCACGGCGCACGCGTGCGTTGTGACAGCGCCGGGACGCAGCGCCTCGGAAACCGCGATAGGATCGTGCAGAGGCGCGCCCGCGAAACCGAAGTTGTCTCCGTAGGC
>JBBSFO010000701.1:0-2943 GCA_038238655.1 Thermomicrobiales bacterium
CGAGGAGTACAGGCGACCCCTTTCCGTATCGTTTCTTTCACATTCGCTCAACATCCGCTCACTCGCCGTTTACAGATTACTCATGCTACGCGCCTACCGTCGAAGCGACATGGCGGTCTCGTCGCGACGATCGTGATCGGCAACCATAGCCCGCGCGGTGTGCAGGATGCCACGACCGACTACTACTCCCTGTTGCCGACGATCGAAGATACCTTTCACCTCGGGTGCCTGGAAAACACCCGCAATCGCGCCAGCATGACACCAATGACGCCGCTTTTCCGCTGTTGCAGAAAAGCGGAGGAGACCGCCATACCGGCGACAGTCTTCGCAGACAGGTATGCAGAGGAGGGACGGACATGACTGAAAAGAATGCAGACGACGCACGCATCAGCATCCGCAGTGGCAGCGGATCTCCCTTGATGATCTCACGCCGTGGGATGCTGTCCGGCATCGCCGCGACGGCCGGGATGGCGGCAGTCGGCCGGGGTGCGTGGGCGAGCGGCACTGTTGCCGCAGCCGACGATGAGACTCGGGACGACGACCTGTCGCAGATTGAGCACATCGTCCTCGTGATGATGGAGAATCGCTCGTTCGATCACTTTCTGGGTTGGCTGCCGCGGGCGGAGGGGCGTCAGGCAGGGCTGTCCTACGCGGACAGCGCAGGCATGCGCCACGCGACGCACCGGCTGGCCCCGGATTATCAGGGCTGTGGGCATCCCGATCCCGATCATTCCTACGAGGGGGGCCGGGTCGAATACGACAACGGCAAATGTGATGGCTGGCTGCGCGCCAGCACGAATGATGTCTACTCGATCGGCTACTACACGGAGCACGACCTCGCCTTCCTCGGCAAGGCGGCACCCCACTGGACAACCTGCGACCACTACTTCGCGGCGATCCTCGCGGAAACCTTCCCGAACCGCATGTACCAGCACGCCGCCCAGACCGACCGCATCCACAATACCCTCACCCTTTCCACACTCCCGACGATCTGGGACCGACTCGCGGCGGCAGGGCTGGACGGCCGCTACTACTACGGCAATCTCCCCTTCCTCGCACTGTGGGGGGCGAAGTATCTGCCGATCAGCCACCCCTCCGCGCAGTTCTTCGCCGACTGCGCTGCCGGGACGCTGCCCCAGGTCTCATACATCGACCCGACCTTCACGCTCAGCGACCAGGTGCTCGGCAATGACGACCATCCGCACGCGGACATCCGCAATGGCGAAGCCTTCCTGAACCAAATCTACAAGGCGGTCACCACGGGGCCTGCCTGGGGGAAGACCCTGCTAATCATCAACTTCGACGAATGGGGCGGGTTCTTCGAGCATGTGCGCCCCGACGCGGCACCGATCCCGCCGATCACCCGCGCCGCTGGCGACACGAGCGGACTGCGCGGTTTCCGCGTTCCCTGCTTGCTCATCTCGCCCTGGTCGCGGCGGGGTCATGTTCCGCACCGCGTCTACGACCACACCTCGGTGCTCAAGCTGATCGAGCGGCGCTGGAAGCTCGAACCGCTCACCGTGCGCGACCGCGAGGCGAACAATCTCGCCAACGAACTCAACTTTCACGACGCGGATCTCGCCGCGCCGGACTTCGCGGTGCTGCCGGGTCCGTTCGGCGCGGCATGTGCGCCGACGATTGGTGCTGCGGCCCAACCAACCGCGACGATCGCTTCCACGTCGAGAGAAGAGTGGGCCGGGCTACAGGCAGTAGCGCGGCAATCCGGCTGGCCCGTCTGAATAGGGGCGAAGAACGAGTGGTCCCCGCTATCGGCAATGAGCGCAATCGGGTTGAGCGTGCCACGCCATCGCTGCCATCACATGGTCCGGGACATCCGCCGGACGATCGCGCCCCGACTTATCATCCGTGCCCTATCAGCCCGATCACCTACAGAAGGTAATCGGGCTGATAGACTTCACGGACTTTCGGCACGATGCACCCCGTTGCATATCGCGCGCTCATGCCGCTCCCAGGCATCCACGAGGAAGTCGTACATGCGCGCGCGGAAGACGGCGGCATCGAAGCGGCGGGCATGGGCAATAATCGTTTCGCGACCCCACGGTTGGGATTGGACACGGCGCATCGCGTCCATCATCGCCTCGACGGTTTGTTCGGGGAACAGGACGCCCGTCACGCCATCGCGTACCGATTCAGCCGAGCCGCCCCGGCCATAGCCGACGACGGGCCGACCCGCCGCCATCGCTTCCAATTGGGCGATGCCGAAATCGTCCTCGGCGGGGAAGAGCGTCGCGGTGCAGCGCGCGTATTTCTCACGCTTCTCCTCATCGGAAATCCAGCCAAGAAACCGGACGGTCGGCCCGGCAATTGCTTCCAACGCCGCGCGGTCTCGCCCCGTGCTGGCGATCTCCAACCGGACGCCGAGCGCGTTCGCCGCCCGGATGGCGAGGTCAATCCGCTTGTACGGCACGAGCCGGGAAACGAGGAAGAAAAATGGCTCCGGCGTTTCCGGTGTGCCCGGCGGCGGGGCGTACAGATCGGTTTCGACGGGTGGGTAGATAACCGTCGCGTCCCGCCCATAAATTCGGGCGATCCGCACTGCGACCGTCCGCGAGTTGGCGATGAAATGGTCCACCCGGGCCGAGGTCGCGCGGTCCCAGCGGCGGAGCGCGGCGAGCAGCGGACGGATGCCGAGATCCACTACGCGCCCGAACCCTTCCCGTGCGGCGTACGAGTCGTAGTTCCACGCGAAGCGCATTGGCGCGTGGCAGTAGCAGACATGGAGCGCGCCCGGCGGCACGCGCACGCCTTTGCCGAACGCGCTCGATGAACTGACGATCAAGGGGAAATTCGCGAGATTGAAACTCGCCATCGCCAGCGGATAAAGTGGCAAATACGGCTGATGATGCCGCATCACGCCCGGCAAATGCTGCATGAACGACGGGTGAATCTCCCACCGCCGGTACGTCTCCGGCATCCGCTCCC
>JBBSFO010000702.1:0-2940 GCA_038238655.1 Thermomicrobiales bacterium
ATGAGGGAAGCGGATCAGCCGAGTGGATTGCGGGTCGTCACGTTCAACGTTCTGCCCGTGGCGTACGAGAGCGTCGCCCGCTGGGCGGAGCGGCACGGCCACCGGATCGTCCTCATCGTCACCACCCCCGGCCCACCGGCGCGCCGCTCTTTGAGGTACCGTGGAGTCGTCGCGCTCGCCCCGCCCGAGACCGACATCCTCGTCACGACCCGGCCACGACGCGTCGCGTTACCCCTGATTCGAGCCCTGGAGCCTGATCTCGTTATTTCCGGCTCCTTTCCCTACCGCATCCCGCAGGAGATCGTCGCTGTCCCCCGGTACGGGGCGATGAACCTCCATCCCGCCCCCCTGCCATACTATCGTGGCCCGAATCCCCTGCGCCTGGTCTACGAGGGGTTTCCCACCATGGCCGCGACGCTGCACCGCATCGTCGAGGAGTTCGATGCCGGCCCCATCCTCAGCCAGCCGACCGCCTCCCTGCCCGAGTGGGTGACGCCGGAAGCGATCCGAGAATCATTGAATACGCTGATCGAGCGGGCAATCGAGGAAGGGACGGCGCGGGCGGTGGCGGGGGAGCCTGGTACGCCACAGGATGAGACGCTCGCGACCTACGCCGCACCCTTCACCGAGGAGGAGCACTGGCTCGACTGGGCCGAGCCTGCGCGGGCACTGCAGCGCAAGGCGACGGCGCTCAATCTGTTCCACCCCGCCGCGAAGGCGCGCCTCGCCGGACAGGAATGGGTGATCGAGCGCCTAGAGCGCGCCGACACGGGAGCATCCGCCGCACCGGGCACACTCCTCGACCGCACCGACGCGGCGATGGTCGTCGCGGTGGGCGATGGGGCAGTGCGGATCGTCGCGCAGCCGCAGACGAACTGAGCGAGAGAATCGCGCGGCGAACAGCCTCGCCATCGGGCAGGTGCATAAAACCAGGAGGTGTGCTCCAATGAAGCGAGTATCCATGTATTCGCATATGAGTCGAGGAAGGGGTATCCTATGTATACCATGATCGAGCGTCGGCAGACCAATCCCGCGCGGCTGCAAGAGACTGTCGAGCGCGCGCATGCCGAGTACTTCCCCAAGGTGCAACGCGCGCCGGGCTTCGTCGGCTTCTCTCTCGTCGCCGATGAGGCGACCGGCATCAACACCGCGATCGTCGTCTGGGAGAGCAAGGCCCACGCCGATGCCTTCATGCCCGAGGTCGAGCGTTGGATGCAGGTGCTCGACGATTTCGGGCACGCAGTGCAGAGCGATAATCGTGCGAACCCAAGCAGTAGGTGATTCGTCGGTCGCAGTCGTATGAGGAAAGGACAGACGTAGCCAAGACATACGCAGCGTCCGTTTGCACTTCCACCTGACAAGGATTTACTATTCCTGCACGGGACTCGACAACCGAACGGTCATCGCTCGACCCTGCGTGACCCGTGGGCCGCTGTGAAAGGAGGGAGGAGCACGGCGGCTCCGGCGAGAGGGCCGATAGCCAGTGTCGCCGCTCATGGACAGCCGGAAGGCCGATCGATGGGTGGGTTGTGCGTTCGGCGAGTGTCTTGGGTGATTTGTGGCCAGCGCTGACGGCATGTATCAGAAAGAAGGGAGCACCATCATGGCATACGCGATCGTGCATCATTTCCCCGGCGGCACGAAGGAGCAGTACGAGGCCTCGATTGCCGCCGTGCATCCCAGCCTCGGCAAACTGCCGGAGGGGCAGATTTACCACGCCGCCGGTCCATCAGCCGGGGGATGGACGATCATCGCCGTCCATGAATCGCAGGAGGGTTGGGAGAAGTTTCGCGACGAAATCCTGATGCCCCGAATGCAGCAGGGCATCGCGGGCGGCTTCCCGACGCCGCCCCAGGAGACGGCGATCGCCGTTGACACGCTTCTGCCATAGTGTCCATGCGCGCCAACGCCACTTCCGGCACGGGGCTGGTCGTGGTGCTGGCGACCGGGGATGAATACCCGCGCATCTGCCACCGTACCTGCAAGCCTGTGCTGGGTGTATCTTGACCAGGTGCAGGAAAGGAGACTGTTCAGTCTGCACACAGTCAAGCGCGCCCGACGATTGTCCAGCCCAGTGCGGGCACGCGCCTCGCCGGGGCGGGTTCCTCTGTGATGCCCGGCGGCGCGCACACGGGCGGGACGCTCGCCGTACTTCTGACGCCTGTCCCACCGGACGGCGGACCGCCGCTCCACGTCCATGCGAACGACGACCTCGATGCAACGCCGCAGTAGCAAAGCGACGGGGAGGCATCGGGGAGATGCTCCAATCCCTTCACGCGACCGGAGACACGCCCTGTTCTGTTGGAAAAGGCGTGAAATCGGAAAGGCAACCCTCCATGGCACGCGCAACGTCGGCGACCCCGGCCGTTCCCACCATTCCGCAGATCGAGTCCCGCCAGTGGCTGACGCTCGCCATCGTCCTCGGCGGGTCATTCATGGCGGTATTCGATCTCTTCGTCGTCAATGTCGCCATCCCGACCATCCAGCGCGACCTCCGCGCCAGCTTTGCGCAGATCCAGTTCGTCCTCGCCGGGTACGCGCTCGCCTACGCCGTGATGCTCGTCACCGGCGGGCGGCTTGGCGATGTCTACGGGCGCAAGCGGCTCTTCATGCTCGGCATGGCGGGCTTCACGCTCACCTCGGCGCTCTGCGGCCTCGCCCCCACTCCGACGCTGCTCGTCGCGGCGCGCATTGCCCAAGGTCTGGCGGCGGCAGCGATGACGCCCCAGGTCCTCTCCACCATCCAGGTGACATTCGCGCCGCAGGAGCGCAGTCGGGCATTCGGCGTCTATGGCGCAGTCATCGGGATCGCGGGGTCGGCCGGGCAGGCGCTCGGTGGCCTGCTCATCCGGGCGGACCTCTTCGGCCTCTCGTGGCGGCCAGTCTTCCTCGTCAATCTCCCGATCGGTGTCGCGGTCCTCGTCGCCGCCGCATATTTCC
>JBBSFO010000703.1:0-2932 GCA_038238655.1 Thermomicrobiales bacterium
AGGTATTTTTCTCGGCGAGGCAAGCCCAGAGGTACTCGGCGATTATGTGGCCGGCCCGAGTCATGTCATGCCGACGGGCGGCTCGGCGCGCTTTTCATCCGCGATGCATGTCGGCGATTTCGTACGGACGATGAGTCTCGTCGGGCTGACGCCGCATGCCGCCGCCGCGCTCGCTGCGGATGCCGCCGAAATCGCCGCTGCAGAAGGGCTGGAAGGCCACGCGCGCGCGGCGCGCCTGCGTATGCATGTGGAGACAACGGTTGGGGGAGTGCAGTGACGGACGCGATAACCGAGCCGCGCGACCTGCTCCGCCCGAGCATCGCGAACGTCGAGCAGTACCGGACGATCGAGCCGATCGAAGTCGCCGCCGCCCGCCGCGGCCTCGCGCCCGACCGCATCCTGCGCCTCAACGCGAACGAGAATCCCTATGGGACGCCGCTGCGGGTGCAGGAAGCGCTGGCGTCGTTCGATCAGTATCATTTGTATCCCGATCCGGAGAGCAGGGAAATTCGCGCGTTGTTGGCGAACTATACCGGTCTGGATGCCGGGCGGATCATCGTTGGCAATGGGTCGGACGAGATCATTGACCTGCTTTTCTGGCTGTTTGTCGAGCAGGGGGAGTCAGTGCTGATCCCGACGCCGACGTTTGGTATGTATCGCGCGCGCGCGGAGGTGTTCGGCGCGACGGTGCGCGCCGTCCCGCGCCGCGCAGACTTTTCGCTGGACATTGACGCGATGGAGGCAGCATTGACGCCCGATGTCAATCTCGTTTTCATCGCGTCGCCGAACAATCCCAGCGGCAATCTCTGCCGCGAGCGCGACATCGTGCGCCTCTTGCGACACGATGTGATCGTCGTCGTGGACGAGGCGTATTTCGAGTTCAGTGGCCGAACGGTCGCGCCGCTAATCGGTGAGTTCGACAACCTCGTCGTGCTGCGGACCTTTTCGAAGTGGGCGGGGCTGGCAGGCCTGCGGATCGGCTACGGGTTGATGCCTCGGTGGATGGCGGACGAGGCGTGGCGGATCAAGCAGCCCTACAATGTCAATGTCGCGGCGCAGGTCGCGGTGCGCGCCGTCTTCGATGAAATGCTCTACTTCCGCGCGACGATTCGCCGCATCCGCCTCGAACGCTTGCGCATGTATCGGGCGCTACGGAAACTGAACTTCGTCCGACCACTGGAAAGCAAGGCAAATTACCTGCTCGTGCACGTCCTGCACGGTGGAAGCGCGGCGCTGCAGGAGTGGTTGGAGGAAGACGGTATCTTCGTCCGGCGGTACGGATCGCCGGACCTCGCCGAGTATGTGCGCATCTCAGTCGGCAAACCTGAGGACACGGATCGGTTGATGCAGCGGATGACCCTGCTTGCGCAGCGATACGCACGGGAGATAGGGAAGGATTGAGGACTGAGGACTGACGGACGTGGCCTCGGCAGTACGAAGGAGTGAACAGTGCATGACTGACGAACGGGAGAAAATGCATAGCACAGGGCGTGGGCACGTTTCTCCTCAGTCCTCAGTCCTCAGTCCTCAGTCCTCGATGCGGACGGGAACGATCGAGCGCGAAACGGCGGAAACGCATGTCGTCGTCAGTGTCGGCATTGATGGCACCGGGAAAACGGAGATCGCAACGGGCATCGGCGCGCTCGATCACTTTCTGACGCTCTGGGCGCGGCACGGATTGTTCGATCTCGAAGTGGCCGCGAATGGTGATCTCGACGTGGACGGTCATCATACAGTGGAGGACATCGGCCTCTGCCTCGGCCGCGCGATCGGGCAGGCGCTCGGGGAGCGGCGCGGCATCCAGCGGGCCGCGCATTGCATCATGCCGATGGACGAGGCGCTTGCGACGACGGCGGTGGACCTCGGCGGGCGGGGATTTTTCGTCCTTACCGGCGCATTTTCCGCGACGCACGTCGGCACGCTGGAAACGGACCTCGTGCGGCACTTCCTGCTCTCACTGGCGATCGAGGCGCGGATGAATCTCCACGTCCTACTGCACTACGGCGCGAATGCACACCACGAGGTGGAGGCGATTTTTAAGGGGTTCGGACGCGCACTTGATGCGGCGACCCAGCACGATCCGCGCCTCGGCGATACTATACCCTCATCAAAAGGCGTGATCGAGGCGTAGATTCTGGATTCAGCTACAGAGACACAGAGAACACAAAGGCGGCATGAGAAGATTGGTATGATTTCTTTCTCTTGTTTCCCTCTGTGTCTCTGTGGCTGAGTATCTCCTGGTCGCGCATTAAACGGCGGCGTCGAGGGCATGCTGCTGCACGACGAAGAGTTCCGTGATGCCTTTTTGCGCGAGGGTGAGCATCTGGTTGAGGGCGGTCATATCGAAGGTGTCGTGCTCGGCGGTCATTTGCACTTCGACGAACGCGCCTGCGCCCGTCATCACGACATTGGCGTCCACGTCCGCCGCGCTGTCCTCGCGATATTCGAGGTCGAGGCGCGGTTCGCCGCCGACGATGCCGACGCTGATTGCAGCGACGGGCGTGCGTACCGGGGGCCGCAGGATGGTCCGGCCATCCACGAGTGTCCGGAGCGCGAGGACGAGCGCGACATACCCCCCGGTGATCGCCGCCGTCCGCGTGCCGGCATCCGCCTGGAGAACGTCGCAATCCACGGTGATCGTGCGTTCACCGAGCACGGACAAATCTACGACCGCCCGGAGCGAGCGCCCGATCAACCGTTGAATCTCGTGCGTGCGGCCACCGATTTTACCGGTGACTGACTCGCGCGGCGAGCGTGTGAAGGTCGCGCGCGGCAGCATCGCGTATTCGGCAGTGACCCATCCCTGCCCCTTGCCAACGAGGAAAGGGGGAACGCGATTCTCGATGCTCGCAGTGCAGCGCACTTCGGTCTTCCCGAAGGCGATCAGCGCGGAACCCTCGGCGAACGCAGCGACGCCGGTCTCGATCCTGAC
>JBBSFO010000704.1:0-2925 GCA_038238655.1 Thermomicrobiales bacterium
CGCTATTGTACCCCGTGATATACTAGCAACTGTGCGTCTTCGCAGAACCGCTGGTATGGATCAGCCGCGAGACGAAAATCCGCGAGCGAGGTTCCGACCAGCGAGCGAGAAGGACAAAGGCAGTGGCCAAGAGTTTGTATGTTGGGGGCCTCCCCTACACCACGACGGAGTCAGCGGTACGCGAGCTTTTCACCGAAGTCGGCGAAGTGAGCACCGTGCGTCTCATCATGGACCGGGAGACGGGGCAGAGCAAAGGCTTCGCCTTTGTTGACATGATGGACGACGCGTCGGCCTCCGAGGCGATCACGAAGTTCAACGGCTATCAGTTCGGCGGGCGCTCGCTCGTCGTCAACGAAGCCCGACCGCGCGAAGAGCGCACGGGTGGCGGTGGCGGCGGTGGCTATCGCGGTGGCGGTGGCGGCGGTGGCGGCTACGGTGGTGGCCGGGACCGCGGCGGCAGCCGGGACTACTAAACCCGGATTCCGAGCAACCAACAACGACGGGGGCCAATGGCCCCCGTCGCTTTGTGCCCACCCCAGCCCCCTCCCGGCGCGGGAGGGGATTCTTCCACGTTGCTCATCTCCCGTTTCGGGAGGGGACTGGGGGCGGGCAATCTCGCTGCCTACAGATGATCGCGAAACCAGCCCGCGATCCGTTGGAGCCTTTCGAGACGGTGCAAGGGCTGGCCGCTGCGCGACAGTTCGTGCCCCTCATCGGGGAAGCGGACGAGTTCGACTTCGCGCCGCAGATACTTGAGGGCGGTGAAAAATTGTTCCGCTTGCTCGATCGGGCAGCGCAGATCGCGCTCGGAATGGACGAGCAGCAGCGGCGTGACGACCTTTGTGACGTGCGTCAGCGGCGAGCGGTCGAGATAGAATTGGTGGTTCTCCCACGGCGGGCCTCCCCACTGCAGATCGTTGCCGAGGTAGCCGATGTCCGAGACGCCCCATTTGGAGACCATGTTGCAGATCGAACGCTGCGCCACTGCCGCTTTGAAGCGGTCGGTCTGCGTGATGATCCAATTGGTCATGTAGCCGCCGAACGAGCCGCCCGTCACGCCGAGGCGCGCGCCATCAATCCATGGCGCGCGAGCCATCGCCGCGTCCACGCCCAGCATCAAATCGCGGTAATCGCCTCCGCCCCAGTCATCGTTTGAGGCCATTGCGAACCGCTCGCCGTACCCCGTGCTGCCGCGTGGATTGATGAAGAGTACGCCCTGCCCCTGCGCGGCGAGGCATTGGAACTCGAAAAAGAACATCTCCCCATACGCGGTGTGCGGCCCGCCGTGGATTTCGAGGACGAGCGGATATTTCTCGCCGTCCCGACGTCCAACAGGCGGTATCAGCCAGCCCTGCACCGCCCAGCCTTCCGCGCCTTCAAACGTGAATGCCTCCAGTGCGACGCATTCAACTGTCGAGAAGAAGTCGCCGTTCGCGTCGGTCAGCCGTCGCGGCTCCGTGCCGGTAGCGGTGCGGACGTAGACATCGCCGGAGTTGAGGCCGTCGCCGAGGTTGAGTGCGAGTGTTTGGCCATTTTGTGCGAAGGCGAAGGATTGCACCTGCCGTACACCGTCCACGATGCGTCGGGGTGCGTCGCCATCGAGGGCAACGCGCCAGAGCGGGGTCGTGCCGCACGTCGAGGCGAGAAAGGAGAGTGCGTCGCTTTCCGGCGACCAGACGGGGCGGCTGGCGGAGAGGCCGGCGCGGCTGTCACTGGAAACATCGAGGCCGATGTTTAGGTCCAGCGTCGGTGTCAGGTCGCGCGCCGCGCCACCATTCGCCGGGATGACCCAGAGGCGGCTGACCGCACCCGCAACATTCGCCCGCCCACTACCGACAAAAGCGATCCGCGTACCGTCCGGCGACCACGCGGGCGCATCCACCGGCCCCTCCGGCGTCGGCAAACGGCGCGCCTCACCCCCGGCAGCAAGGATGACGTAGAGTTCGGTCGTATTCGTGAAATCGGCGTCCGCCATCCGTTTGGAGACGAAGACGATTTCTGTGCCGTCCGGCGACCACGCGGGCGAAATGTTGTCGTGATCGCCCCCGGTGATGCGTGTCTCCGTGCCGTCGAGCGTGACCGTCCAGAGATGATTGCGGCGGTCGTAAATGAAGCCGCGCCCGTCCGCCTTGTTGCGGATGCGCGTGATCGTCAGCACATCGTCAGCGACGCGGCCCGCCGGCTCCTCTTTGGGCGGTGGGGGCGCGATTTTCTCGCCGCGCACGAAGACGAGCCGCCTGCTGTCCGGCGCCCACGCGTAATCGCTGACGGGTTGGTCGCCGCTCGTCAGGCGGCGCGCCTCGCCGCCGATACCGGTCGTCGGGATCGCCCAGAGTTGTCGCTTGCCCTTGCCGTCCCGATCGGAAAGAAAGGCGAGCCACCGTCCGTCCGGCGACCAGCGCGGCTGCCCGGCGGTGCGCGGTTCACTCGTGAAGCGGACGGCATCGCCCATGCCGCCCTCTGTGGGGATAGTCCATAGGTCGCTTCGGTATTCGTTCGTTTCGCGATCCATCCGCGTCTGCACGAAGCAGATCGTCCTACCATCCGGGCTGACCACCACATCGCCGATAAAGGTCAGATTGAACAGGTCATCCGGCCGCACCGGTCGCCGTGTCGCTGTCGCACTCGCCATCGCTCGCTTCCTCTCCCGCTGCACCGACCGACGACGCGTCCTTCGCTGCCGACGTTGCGTCGCGAATTAGTATAGTAGATAGGAGCGAGAAAAAGCCGTGTGACATTGGGGGCATAGATTTCCGTCTCCAGCTCGTCTTGTAGTATTGACGATACGAACATAATTTGATAATTTTGTTTGACACATCCTAATTGTGTATAATGTTGATTATAAGGAGGAGCCTGTGTCGGTCCGGAGCGAGGTTGTTCAGCCCCCTCCATTTCTTCGCTATCCTGGTGGTAAGAGGAGAATGC
>JBBSFO010000705.1:0-2924 GCA_038238655.1 Thermomicrobiales bacterium
CGGCTTCAGCCTGCGTTCCGCTCGCGGACTGAAGCCGACGCCACCGGGTATTACTGCTTGATGTCGTCGTCCGGGCGGTGAATAAGAAACTCAGCGGGCGTCGGCGTCCCCTGCACGAACGGTGGCCCGGCGGCGACGACCGAATCCAGCCCCCCGTGCGCCGCGATCATCGCCTGCTGATGGGCCTTGGCGGCGGCGTCCACCGCCTCCGGGTCTACAATCGTCCGCAACTCGCGCTCGCACGCCTCGCGCATGCCCTGATAATCGGGCACGGCGGCGAGGTTGTGCCGCTCCTCGGGGTCGGTATCGAGGTCGTACAGTTCGGGCGGCATACCGACGTAGTGGACGTACTTGTACCGCTCGCCACGCGTCATGAAGATGCCCGTCGGCGAACCTGCCGCGTGATACTCGCTAAAGACGGTGCGTTGAGGGGTCGTGTCACCGACCGCAACTGACCAAAGCGAGAGGCCGGGGATGTTCATATCCTCCGGTTCCAGCCCCGCGCCGACGCCGTCGAGTATCGTCGGGAAACTGTCAACGAGCGAGACGTTCTCGGTCGCGACGCGCCCGGTGGGCAAGTCCGGCCCCGCCATGATGAACGGGATGCCGACGGACGATTCGTACATCGAACTCTTGCCCCAATGACCGTGTTCGCCCATCATCTCGCCGTGGTCGCTGGTGTAGATGATGCGTGTCGTCCCCGCCAACCCCGCATCGTCAATTGCGCGAAGCACCTCGCCGACGTGTGCGTCGGTGAAACTGCACAGGCCGTAATAGGTGGCAATCGCCTTCCGCACCGTCGTCTCGTCCAGTTCCTCGTCCAGTTCGTTCCGCGTGCGGAGCGACGCGATCGCGGGGTGATTCGACCACTCGCGCGCGGTGAATGTGTCCGGCAGTGTGACCGAATCGAGAGGATAAAGATCGTAGAATTCCTGGGGCGCGCGCAGCGGCGGGTGCGGACAGGTGAGCGAAACGAACAAGACCCAGGGTGCCGCGTACTGGGGCGCCTCGTCGTGGAGCCAGCGGACGCTCGCCTCCGTGATCGCGCGGTCATAGTGCGAGTAGTCCGATTCCCCCGGCCCGGCATTCAGGATGCGCTTGCGCGAGCCGGGGACGCGCTGCACCGGGTCACGCACCATGCCGAAAACGTCTCCCTCACCTTTGTGGACGTGCATGGGGATGCGCTGATCGGGGAAGCCGGTATCGTCCCGCACGCCGCGATAATGGAGTTTGCCGATCGTGGTAACGTGGTGACCCTGTTCACCGAGCCGGTGGCCCCAACTCGGCACACGTCCGTCGTACGGGGTACCGTTGTCCCAGTAGCCGATCTGGTTCACGTAGCGTCCGGTGGCGAAACTGGCACGGGCCGGGACGCAGATCGGGCAGTTCGTGTAGGCATGCGTGAAGCGGACGCCGCGCGCCGCGAGGCCGTCGAGGTTCGGCGTCTGCACCAGCGGGTGGCCGGCACAACCCATCGCGTCGCGGCGGTGCTGATCGGCCATAATATAGACGAGGTTCATCGGCTCCGTGCGCTGCATGTTTACACTCCCCACTCGCCGCCGAAGATCTTGGTCAGCTTCTCCAACGTCGCCATCCGGTTCGCCTGATAATCGGCGGGGTCCTGGAGCAGAATTTTCAGGCTGCCAAGGGGCGGATTCCCTTTCGGCGGCTGGAGATCGGAGCGGCTGGAATACTTGCCTCCTTCGATCAGCACTTTCTGTCCCTCGTCACTAATCCACCAGTCATAGAAGAGCGTTCCAGCGCTCGGGTGAGCCGCATCCTTGAGGATGGCGACGCCGCCCGGCTCGGTCGGCACGCCCTCGTCGGGGAATGCGTAGTCGGTCGGTTTACCCTGCAACTTCGACCGCTGCGCGATGTTGTCGTTCTGCAGGAAAGCGGCGGTACGCTCGCCGTTTTCGAGTGTCTGGGTGATCAGCTGCGGCGTCGTGACGCGCAGCGGTTTGTTCGCCGCGAACCCCTTCAGGAGGTCGTCGCCGAAGTTCTTACTGAGCGTGTAGAGCCGGGGGGCGCCATCCCCGTTACTGCTGCTGAAGAAGACGAGCTTGCCGCTCCACTTCGGATCGGCCAGGTCTTTCCAGTGTTTGGGCGGATCCGTCACCGCGCCCGTGTTCCACTGGAGCACGCCCGTCGTCAGGCGGCACGAGACCCACGTCTTGTCCGCATCTTTCAAATTGTCGGCGATTGCTTTAGCGTAGGGGGAATCATACGCCTTCAGCAGGTTGCGTTTCTTAAACGCGAGGAATGCCGCGATATCAGAGGTATCCACGACATCCGCCTGCACCCTGCCCGCGTCGGCCTCCGCGAGCAGCTTGGTCGAGACATCGTTCGAGCCACCCCGGAAGTATTGGACATCAATGCCGTATTTGTCTTTGAATGGTTTGATGATCGCGTCCACGATCTGCGTATCCAGGCTCGTGTAGAGCGAGACCTTCCCCTCCTTCTTCGCTTTGTCCACGAGATCAGCGGACGGGTTGAAGGCGGTCGTGGCTGCGCCAGTGCCGGACGTCGTCGCGCTGCCGGCGGCTGTCGTGCTCGATGGCACAGTCGTCGCCCCCGCGCTCGGCTTCGCTGCGGGCGTGGTCGTCGCACTCCCGCCCGTCGTCGCTGCGGGTATCGCGGTAGCGGAAGAACCACCGCACGCGGCGAGCGCGAGCGCGAATACCGCCGCACCGCTCGCTTTCAGGAGATCGCGCCGCCGGAGCGAGTGCTGAGGCTGCTGTCCGCTCCTTGCGATCCGCAGTGCATCATTCATTGGTTCTCTCCCGCTTCCTATACTGTTCATTGCGACGCATTGCCTGCTCCTTTCCTCAGAGCTTGTATGTAAAGTGAATCACGGCGGTTCGAGTCGTTTGAGCATCACCTGAATCATCACGATCAGGATCATCGCTTCGCTGCTCTCCGGC
>JBBSFO010000706.1:0-2922 GCA_038238655.1 Thermomicrobiales bacterium
CCGGCACAGAGAATGCCTTCACAATTTCATCCCATTGTTCGAGATCATAGATGACAATCGAAACTGTACTCAGATTATGGCGAGTGTCAATCCCGTGGCCGAGCAATTCGAGCCGAGAATGGCTTTCGTCGCCGGGTATCTTTATAGCTGTATTGCTGATGCTTATGCGATGCGGACGGCGATCGCGTCCAAACCCGGCCCCGCCGCCGGGTAGCGTGCCATCACGAGCGGGTCGTGGCCGGGGATGATGTGCTGCGGCGAGTCCGCCAGTCCCCGCACCGTGTCGAAGGCGTCGTACATCTCCGGCAACGCGTGGATGAGGCTGAACGGGCGGTCCGCATCAATGTTCTCGTAGAAGTGCGTCGCATCCGAAGCGAGGACGACATTGCCCCGCGCAGTCGGCACGCGGACGATTTGCAACCCCGCCGCGTGCCCGCCGACGCGATGGACGGTGATGCCGGGCACGATCTCCGCCGTTTCGCGGACATACCGGACACGGCGCGCGAAGTTCTCCCGCACCAGAAAAAGCACGTCCTCTGACTCGACAAGGGCGGGAAAGACGCCCCGGCCCGCGTGCCGACCTGTCCAGAAGGCCATTTCCGATTCCTGCACATGGAAGGTCGCCGCCGGGAAGCCGTCGAGATTGCCGACGTGGTCGTAATGGAGATGGGTGAGGACGACGTGCCGCACCTGCGCGGCGTCAATGCCGATCAGCCGCAATCCTTCCATCGGCGTGCGGAGATGCGTCCGCCCACGGCGGGCGGCAACCTCGGTGGTGAAACCTGCGTCCACGACGACGGTATGCTCCGGCGAAACAGCCGCCCAAACGAAATAGTCCATCGGCATCGGGCCGTCGTGCGGATCGCCGCCGTAGAAGTTCTCCGCGCGCCGGGCGTCGCGTGTGGCGTATTTCACCGCATAGATTGCGTACGTGGGCGCGCCGCTCATTGTTGCCTCTTCACTCGCTCCGCGCGACATCGCGCCACTCGGCGAACGCTTCGTGCGTGCCGTCGAGTCGCACGCCCGCCATCTCTTCGAGGATCGTCGCGATCGTCGTGTGACACTGCTCGCCGAGGCCATGACCGATCGCGAAGCGGTACAACTGCTGCGCGGCGGCGGCAACGAAGAGCGGCACGGCGTGCTCCTGGCCGAGTTCGATAGCGATGTCCACATCCTTGCGCATCAGACCGATGGAGAAGCCGGAGTTGAAGGCGTGATTGAGGACAAAGGTAGGGAACTTGTACTCGCTCGACCACGATCGCCCCGTACCGCTGTTGATGACGGCGAGGGCGGTGCCGACCTCGATGCCCGCTTTGACGGCGAGCGCGAGCGCTTCCGAGGTGACGGCCATCGTCGTTGCGGAGACCATGTTGTTGATCGCCTTGATCGTGTGGCCCGACCCGGTGCCCCCAACGTAGTGGATCGTCTTCCCCAATGCCGTGAAAAGCGGCGTGTAACGATCGAAGAGCGGGCGTGGACCGCCAACCATGATCGTCAACGATCCGCGTTCCGCGCCCGCGACGCCGCCGCTCACCGGCGCGTCGAGCATGCCAATCTCCCGCTCCGCCAGCCAGCGGGCCAGCGCAACGGTGCGCGCGGGGACGGCGGTGCTCATGTCAATCAGCGTGCTGCCTGGTGCCATCGCATCACCCAACCCTTGCGTCCGCACGACCGCGTCAATGATCGTCGAATCGGGCAGCATCGTGATCACCGTCCGGCACCGCTCGCCGAGCGCGGTCAGCGATTCCGCCGCCTCTGCGCCGTCCGCGACGGCGGGCTGCACGGCCTCCGGCGCGAGATCGTACACGACGACGGGATAGCCCGCTGCAAGCAGTCGCCGCGCCATCGGCAATCCCATATGACCGATGCCGACGACACCGATTGTTTCCTTGTCCATCTATCGGTCCTTCCGTCCTCAGGTGGAGCCGCGTCCGCCCTCATGGACTTTGATGCTCGGTTCGATCCCTTCCGCGCCGACAACCTCGCGCCAGGCGTCGAACCCGGCCTGAAACGCGACCGCGCCCGCCTCGGGGAAGGCGATCTCGATCGCTTCAAGGATTTCTTCGGGCGAAACGCCGAGATCGAGCGCGACGCGGATGTGACTCTGGATGTGTCCCTTGCTCGCCCGCATCACCGTCAGGCTGACGATAAAGATCAATTCTTTCGTTTTGCGATCCAAACGGCGCTGCTTCAGGTACGCGGCATCCACCAATTCGTTCGCGGCCTTGATGAATTCAAAGTCCTGCTGAACGGCGATTTTATGGTAATCGAGTACATAGCCGCGCTGCGTGACCATCGCGTCAATGTACGCCTGCTTTTCTTCCTGCGTCGCCATGCTCGCTCCCTTTCGTGCGTTCCGTTCGTTGACTGCACACAATACCATAATCCGCGCGTGCCGCGATTGACGCTCGAAGGTGCCGCTGCTACGCTCCTGTCATGGACGAATCCGATAACGAGAGTGGAAGGAGTGGACGTATGGACACGGAAAAAGCGTCGTCTGCATACAACGATCAGGACGCGGCACGGGCGGAGCCGGCATCGGACTGGATGCCGACGGAACGAATCAGTTGGTTCCCGATCCCCGAAGAAAAAGATCTCGACCCACGCATCGCGGACCTTGTGCGGCGGCAGCGGGAGAAACTGGGCGCGCCGAACAATGTCGTCCGCGTCCATTCGTGGCGACCGGAAACGATGCTCCGCTGGCTCGAACTGTACGACTACATCAACCGTGGCCCGTCCGGTTTGAGCCGGATCGAGCGCGAGATGATCGGAGTGGTCGTTTCCGCCGAAAACCGTTGCATGTTGTGACTGACCAATCATGGCGCCGAGTTGCGGCGCCTGACCGGTGATCCTGTCAAGGTCGAGCGGATCGCGCAGGACTACCGCCGTGCCGGTCTTTCGCCGCGCGAGCGAGCAATGGCC
>JBBSFO010000707.1:0-2921 GCA_038238655.1 Thermomicrobiales bacterium
AACCGCCAGCCGAGCGGCCGCTTCGGCCACCCCGAAGATGTCGTCAACTGTGCCCTGTATCTCGCCTCCGACGAATCCGACTGGACGAACGGCGCGGTGCTCGTCGTGGATGGCGGGATTACGAGCAACTATTTCTAAATATGCAGCCGACGTCTTGCTCTGGAATGTAGTATATTGTGCATATAGGTATGGTCTTGGCCAGTCGGAAACGAGCACAGGGCTTACCGGTCGCCACAAGTTGGTTGGCAGTGTTCTTAAAGTCATCGCAGCAACGCTTCTTTGCATTCCTCTTACGCTGGAGAAGGGAGTCGCATATATGACGACAGAGCTTTGCATCCATGTTGCAGCACACATGATTTTTGAAGTGGTGATCGGTAAACCATCTGGCTCTTGATCAATAGAGAGGAGCGGGGCGATGCATATCGCCCCGTTTTGTTTTATGGTCATTCCATGTTCGCCGTTGTGGTGGGGTGCGTGAAATACCGAGAAATGCTCCGTTTTTACCGGTGGAGCGGGAGGCAGTGGGCGACGTGCGGCGAGTGCTGATTACCGGGGCGACAGGGTTCGTCGGCAACTATCTCGTCGCGCATCTCGCTGAGGCGTATCCCGACTGGTTGGTGACGGGGACGACCTGGCACGCCGCGCCTTCGGACTCGCGTTTCGTCGTGTGCGATCTGCGGGATACCCCTGCGGTCTCGTCGCTCATTGAGCGGACGAAGCCGGAGATGGTTATCCATTTGGCGGGGCAGAGCAATGTTCCGGCCTCATTGCACGACCCGGAAACGACGCTCGCGACCAACATCCTCGGCACGTTGCACCTGCTCGATGCCTGCCGCATGCATGCCCCACAGGCCCGCTTGCTGATCGTCAGTTCGAGCGAGGTCTACGGCCCGACGCCGCCGGAGGCGCAACCGCTACGCGAGGACCGGTCGCTCCGACCGATGAACCCGTACGCGGTCAGCAAGGCGGCGCAGGAGATGCTCGCGTTGCAGTACGCGCATTCCTACGACCTCGATGTTGTCGTGGCGCGACCTTTCAATCACATCGGACCGGGGCAGACAGATCGCTTCGTCGCCAGCGACTTCGCACGGCAAATCGTGGCAGTTGAGCGGGGCGAGCGGCAGGTGATCGCGGTCGGCAACCTCGATGCCGCGCGGGACTTCACCGATGTGCGCGATGTCGTGCGCGCGTATGTCCTGCTCCTGGCATGCGGCGAGCGCGGCGGCATCTACAACATCGGGTATGGGACGGCGGTGACCGTCGGCGATCTGCTCGACACGCTCTGCCGGCTCGCCCGTGTGGCAATCACCATCGAGCGCGATCCGGACCGGATGCGACCGTCCGACGCCCCGATCATGGTAGCGGATACGTCGCTCCTCCGGCAGGCGACGGGCTGGCAACCGGAGATTGCGTTGGAGCAATCGCTTGACGAGATACTGGCGTGGTGGCGCGGGAACCTAACCCCCCGGCCCCCTTCCCTACAGGGGAAGGGGGAGTGAGACTCTCGGGGATTGGGTCGGTTGGAATATAGCACGGCATAAGATGGAGTCACCCTTCCTTTTATGGAAGGGGACGGGGGTTAGGTTGACTCGTATCGAAGGCGCTGCGAACCCACTGATCAAACGCATCCGCGCGCTGGAGCAGCGCAAGGGGCGCGAGCAGGCGGGCGCGTTTTTTGTCGAGGGTATTCAGGCGGTCTGGCAGGCGGTGGACGCCGGGGCGGTAATCGAAACGCTCGTCGTCGCCCCCGATCTCCTGACCAGTGCCGCCGCACGGGAGATGATCGCGCGGCAGCACGCGGCGCGCACCCCGGTCGCGGAGGTATCTGCATCCTTGTATGAGCGGATCGCGATGCGGGAGAATCCTTCCGGGCTGGCCGCAATCGTTCGCATCGTCTTCCACAGCCTCGAATCGCTGATCGTCACCCCCGCATCGCTCTTTGTCGCGCTCCACGAAATCAGCAATCCCGGCAACCTCGGCACGATCCTGCGTACCGTGGATGCGGTAGGCGGTAACGGCGTCATACTCATCGGCGACGGGACCGATCCGTATCACCCGAACGCGGTGCGCGCGAGCGTCGGCACGCTCTTTCGCCTCCCGGTTGTACCGGTGCGCCAGATCGAAGACGCCCTTGCCTGGAGCCGGGCGAGCGGTGTCAGCATCGTGACCACGTCCGCACGGGCGGCACACGCGCACTGGCAGGTCGAATATCCGTCGCCGGTTCTGATGCTCTTCGGCAACGAGGGGCGGGGATTGCCGCCGGAAATCGTGGCGCGGGGCGACCTCTCGGTGCGGATTCCGATGCATGGCAGCGCCAGTTCACTCAATCTCGCGGTCGCGGCGGGCGTGCTGCTCTACGAAGCGCTGCGACAGCGGACGGCTCGATAGCGCGGCTTGGAATCAGTTGCATGACCTGACGAGAATGAACCGCCAAGACGCCAAGAACGCCAAGAGGGAAAAGAGAAGGAGAAAAATTCTATCTCTCTGTCTCTTCTTGGCGTTCTTGGCGTCTTGGCGGTTTTGTAATCATTGCTTACCCGCTTTGCCGCCACTCCTGGCGGGAGCGGAGAAAGAGCCGCCACCCGGCGTAGAGGGTGAAGAGAAATAAGGGGATCGAAATACCCGCCCGCCAATCGCCGAGGCGGAGGAGATAGATGGAGGGGATGCCGAAGACCCAGAGCATCTGTGCCCAGAGCACCCAAAGGAGAATGAACAGTTGCTTCATCGCGTGCGACGCCTTCCTCGTATCGGTCTGCCTAATTGTTCCCGCAGGTAGCGAGTACAGTAATGATTATAGCGGGCATCGGCGTCGCTGGGGATTCCCCCCTCCCCCGCGGCGGCGGGAGAGGGGGGGGGACTCGTCGCAATATTTCGATCAATGCTAAAAGCAAACGGCAACGGTTCTGGGTCAATCCCCTCTC
>JBBSFO010000708.1:0-2918 GCA_038238655.1 Thermomicrobiales bacterium
ACGCTGGCCCCATACGATGTCCGTCTCGTTGTGCATGCGGGTTTTTTGTATAAATTGCTCGTGCCGCCGCAGTGGGAAGAGCGCGTCCTCAATATCCATCCATCGCTCCTGCCCGCGTTCGGTGGCAAGGGGATGTACGGGCAGCATGTGCACGCGGCGGTACTCGCGCACGGCTGCAAGGTCTCCGGCTGCACCGTGCATATTTGCGACGACGCATACGATGCCGGTCCTATCATCGCGCAGCAATGTGTGCCGGTCCTCGATGACGACACGCCCGAAACATTAGGCGCACGCGTTTTCGCCGCCGAATGCGCGCTCTACCCGGCGGTGATTCGTGCCTTCGCGGAGGGGCGTATCCAACAGGCCGGGCGACGGGTTACAATAGCGGTGGGCACATCGGTGTGCTCGCGGGGGTAAGTGGAGGAGTCGGAGATGCGCATTATCTGGATCAACACCCTCCTGTGCGTCGCGGTGATCGCCTTCGCGGCAATCATCTACGCTGGCGTCAGTGACGCGGTGCGGCTCATTTTCTCGCTCCTGATCGTCGCCCTCGGCATTTACCGCCTCGCGGACATCGTGCGGGAGTAACGGTTACCAGTCGCCAGCATAGTTAACGCGATAGGGTATGGCCTGCTGGGAACGGCAATGGTATTGCAACTCGACCAACTGGCGCAGGTGGAGAAGATCGTGCGCGGCCCAGGCGACGAGCAGGTCCCCCGCCCGTAGGACGTACCCTGACGGCCCTTCCCATGAACGGGACCAGTCAGCCATCGTCAATCCCCGTAGCCATGTCAGCGACTGCTGCCGCTCCGTATGGAAGCGGCTCAACGACTCCTCCAAGTCACGCTGATTATACGCGCGTGCGACTGCCCAATCGGCGGGATCGTTGAGCGGTGGGGTTGCGCCACGTCGGTTGAGGGCGAAGTCGAGGCGGATTCGAAAATCTTCGCGCTCCTCATCGGCGAGGTGGTTAACGACCTCCAGCGCCGACCATTCCGTCGGTGCCGGTCGCCAGCGCACCTGATCGCTGGGCATGGCGTGCGCGAGCGCGACAATGGCCGCCGGGTTGACTGTCAATGCGGTGATGTATGCAGCCGCATCCATCATATTCCGTCCTTCTCTGCGGAAACGTTGAACGAAAACGGGAAGGGGCATCCGGTAGTCAATTTGCCGGAGACCCCTTCATGTCTACTGCTCGTGCCGCCTACCTCTTCCGCGCCACGCGCCAGAGGGACTCGGTGAGGGCGAGGGCGACGACGAGGGGCATCAGCCACCATGCGGCGATGTTGTTGTGCGCAAGAAGTGCGGTGAAGGCGAGGGCGACGATGACGCCCGCTGCCACCGTCCAGTCATCGCCGACGATAAAGTCATACCAGAACTCGAAGAATCCGGTGATGTAGCGCATCGCTCAGTCCCCCGCGCCGCGTATGGCGGGCGTCGCCGCCACCGTCCGCGCATGTTGCTGCTTGAGCAGCGCCACTAAACCGAACGAGATGATGAGGATAAATGCGAGAATGGCAAAAATCGCGCCATCCTTGCCGGGCCATTCGACGCCCGCACCCTCCGCGCCCCAGAACGTTCCGAAGGTCGTCAACATCACGCCGACGGCGAACTTCATCGTGTTCTCCGGCACGCGGCTGAGCGGCGCGTGAATCAGCACGCCAACGACGCCGACGATGATGATCGCCGCCGCCGCGCCGACCGCCGCCAGCGGGATACCGCCGCGTCCGTGCGTCGCGCCGAAGGTGAGGACGATGAATGCGACTTCCAGCCCTTCGAGGAAAACACCCTTGAACGAGAGCGTAAACGAATACCAGTCCATCCCGGCGCGAACTTCGGTGCCAGCCGCGCGCGCCGCTTCGATCTCTTCGCGGTAGGTCGCGTCCTCGTCGTGCAACGCCTTGTAGCCGCTGGCGCGCATGATCGCTTTGCGCAGCCATTGCAGGCCGAAAATCAGCAGCAGCGCGCCGACAACGAGCCGCAGACCGTTGATCGGGATGCGCGTCAGCGCCGGGCCGAGCGCCGCGACGACGACCGCGAGCGCCGCCGTCGCTGTCGCGACCCCGATCAACGCCGAGCGCCACCCCCGTGTCACGCCCACGGCGAGGACGATCGTCAGTGCCTCGACCATTTCCACGGCGGACGCGAGAAAGGCCGCAAGGACAAGAATGACACTACTCGTACTCATCCACCCATCTCCTTCTCTGTTCGCATAATCTTAAGGGGCGGCACCGGCCCGATGACCGGCAACCCCAGCACGCCCGGAATATCGCGCGACGCCCCATCCGGCGCGTCGTCACTGCTGCGACGGTAGACTTCCTGCTCGAACGCCGTATGCAGTTCCTGGCATTGCTCGATCCAGGTTGCAACTTCATCGCGACGACTCGCGCCGAACCAGTCCCGCTCGACGATCCGCGCGTACCAGCGGCGAATTTTCTCCAGGTCCTGCCCGATCTCCTCCGCCTCCTCGAAGGTGTAGTTCTGGCGAAAATGCTCGAACTCAATCTCCTTGACGAACTTCGTCGCGCATTCCTCGACGATCTCCGCGTACTCTTTGTCGCGCAAGACCCGGAATGCCGCGACAATCTTCGCCGCATCCGTTTCCGCGAGGTGCGGCACCTCAAACAGGGTGTACTCACCCTCCAATTCGGGAATCTTCGCCGTTACCCGTGCGAGATCGTCACGGACGGCGGGCAGGTCGGGCAAAATGCAGACGCATTGCTGCAAATACAACGCGCCCATCCGCTTTAGATCTCGCCACACCGCCACGCGCCTGCTCGCAGGTTCGGTCGGCACGCGATAGACAAGCAGTACCCATGCTTGTTCAGCCATCATTTCTCTCCAAACAAACAGGCGTTGCAATGTAACACCTGTACATGTCTCGATAATAGGCGTAGTGTACTTCTCGCGTCAAGTAG
>JBBSFO010000709.1:0-2917 GCA_038238655.1 Thermomicrobiales bacterium
ACAAAGAGCGCGAGCATGCCGGCAAACGGCCCGATCCCGACGACGGTGACGAAGATGATCGCGAAGACGAGTTCCTGGATCGAGCGAAAGATATTGAAGAAGCCGCGTACGATTGTGTAGATAGCCATGCGCACGCGCGAGCCGCGCATCAGGTTGCGCGCGCCGAGAAAGGCGAGCGGTACCGCGAAGATGATCGAGAAGATCGTCGCGATCAGCGCGAGGAAGATGCTTTCCAGCATCAACTGCACCGATAGCCAGAAAACCCCCCAATCCGGCGTCAGCAGTTGCTTTGTGATGCGCCAGCCGCGCGGGAGCCGCTGAAACAAGAAGATCGGATCCATCTCGCTGATGTACCAGCCCGCCATAAAGGTTTCGATGCCGAGGACGACCGCTGTGAAGACCCAGAGTGTCCGATACCACGGCTGCCCTTCGAGCGGTACGACCGGGCGCGCCCGACCCATCAGCCGCAAGCCGAGTGTGTCGTTCGTGAAGTGGAGCACGATCGGGATCGGCAGGCTGGCGAGCAGGAAGAAGAGGAAGCGCGGCAGCACCGCGCCGCCGAGCGTCGTTACCCCTTCGGACTGCCGCCACGCGTACGCGACCATATCCAGCATCGGATTCGCGGCGATCTTCGAGGGCAGCCAGAGCGCGTGAATCAGCGCGTCGAGCACGAACAGGCCGATATAGAGCGCGTACCCGGCGATGAACCAGTCGAGCAGAAACGCGACCGCCCGGCGGAGCCGGAAGGACTGAGGACTGAGGACTGAGGACTGAGGAACGGAAGGCATGCTCTCGGGGAGCGATCCCAATTCCATTACTAGTCGAATTTCTTCCTCAGTTGCCATGCATCCTCCAGCCTACGACACACCCCACTCAGTCCTCAGTCCTTTGCTCTTCGTCATGCGATTTCGACTTGAATCGCGTCCTCGCCGTAGATCGCCTTGAAGCGGGCGTCGTCAATCTCGCTCGGCAGGCCGTCGAAGACGAGTTTACCCGCTTTCAACGCGATGATACGCGTCGCGTAGCGCCGGGCGAGCGAAAGGAAGTGGAGCGAGCAGAGCACCGTGATCCCCTGATCGCGGTTGATTTCTTCGACATACCGCAGGACCGAGTGCGAGGTCGCAGGGTCGAGGCTGGCGACCGGCTCATCGGCGAGCATCAGCGTCGGCTCTTGCATCAGCGCACGGGCGATAGCGACGCGCTGCTGCTGACCGCCGGAAAGCGTATCCGCCCGCTGCCGGGCGCGATCCGCAATGCCGACACGTTCGAGGTTGTGCATCGCGCGTGTGACATCCGCCGCCGGGAAGCGATAAAGGAGCGGCCCGATGGTCGTGACGTAGCCGAGCCGCCCGCTGAGGACATTCATCAGCACCGTGCCGCGCTTCACGAGATTGAATTGCTGAAAGATCATGCCGATCGAGCGGCGAATGCGCCGGATCTCCGCCTCGCTCGCCGCCGTCACGTCCTTGCCGTCGAGCAGGATCGTTCCACTCGTCGGCTCGACGAGCCGGTTGATGCAGCGCAGCAGCGTGGACTTCCCCGACCCCGACAGCCCGAGTACGACGACGAACTCGCCATCCCGCACCGTCAGGCTGACATTGTCGAGCGCGACCGTACCATTCGGATAGATTTTCGTCAGGTTGCGGATTTCCAGCATCGGTCGCCCTTCGGGCGAAGGAACGAGTAACAAGGAACGAGTAACGAGGTGGTTATTCCCTTCTCGTTCCCCCTACTTGTTACTCGTTCCTCGCGACTCGTTACTTAAAGAAGTCTTCCGGCTTCTTGCCGAGGGCGGTCAGCGAGTCGCGGACGACCTGATACCGGCTGTCGTCGGAGCGCACGAAGCCCGTGATGCTCCCGACATCGGCGAGCGGCTGCTTGCTTTCCGGCTGCGATGCGTAGTAGAGCATCGCGTTGACGATCCGGTCCTGCAACTCCTTCGGGAAATCCTTGCGGAAGGAGATGGTGTCGTTCGGGATGTCTGGCGTGAAGCCGACGATCTTCACCTTCTGCAGGATGTCCGGGTAGGTTTTCAGTTGCGAGGCGCGGCTATCTGCAGGCGAGCCGTCCGGGTTATTGGGGCTATAAAAGGTTCCGGCGCAATCTGCGGTGCCCTGATACACAGCGAGAACTGCCTGCGGATGCCCACCGGCGAAGAGTTCCTTACCGGGTTTGACGCCCTGCGACGCGAACAATGCTGAAGGAAAGACATACCCGGAGGTGCTCGCCGCATCCGTCCATGCAACGGTCTTCCCATTGCACCCCTTGATGTCATTGATGCCGCTATCGGCACGGGCGATAATCTCACCCTTGTACGTGTCCAGGCCATTGCGCGTCGTCGTCAGGGCGACATTGACGCCGTATTTTTGATGCGCGATCAAATAGGCAAAGGTGGCGAGCCACGCGACATCGGCGTCGCCGCTGCCCATAGATTCGATCACCGCGCCGTACGAGGTCGGGACGGCGGTCTTGAACTTCAGGCCGGTCAACTTCTCAAGGTCGGCAGCGACCTGCTTGCCGCTGAGGGTCAGTTTGTCCACCTGCTCCGATGGCACGAAGTACATCGTGATCGGCTTCGCCTCGCTGCCGAGGCCGCTGGCCACGGGCTGCGGAACGGGCTTCGGCGGTGGCGGCGCAGTCGTCGGGGCAGCGGCGCTGCTGGCGGCGCTCGTGCCACTCGGCGCGGGTGCGGTGCCTGCGGACGCGACGACGCTCCCGGCGGGCGTTGTGCCGGCGGGCCGTGCAGTCGCATTCGCCGTCGTGGAAGCGGCCGCTGCAGTCGTTGGTGCGCTTGTCGAAGCGGCAGCTGCGGTCGTGGGCGCAGTTGTCGCGGCACCACCCGCAGCGCTGCTGGCGGCAGTCGTCGGCTTCGCCGCGCCGCCCGCCGTCGCCGTCTTGTCACCGCTACTCGTGCCGC
>JBBSFO010000710.1:0-2910 GCA_038238655.1 Thermomicrobiales bacterium
CGAGGGCGGCCAACTGACCGAAGCGGTGCGGCGACGACCCTACAGCGTCATCCTGTTCGATGAGATCGAGAAGGCGCACGCGGATGTCTTCAACGTCCTCCTCCAACTACTGGACGACGGGCGGCTGACCGATGGGCAGGGCCGCACGGTGGATTTCCGCAATGCGGTCGTCATCATGACCTCCAACCTCGGTAGCCACACGCGCGTGGAGGAGATGCAGGAGCAGATCCGCCAGGGCATGGAAGCCGTGAAAGGGATGCTGCCGGACGAGGTGGCGGATCAGTTCAACACCGTGAAGAGCGATGCCGAGGAGCGCGACGAGGACGATGTGCGACGCGGCTATATGGCGTCGTTGCGCGAGCACTTCCGACCCGAGTTTTTGAACCGGATTGATGAGATCGTCATCTTCCATCCGCTCGACCGCGCGGCGCTTCGCAAGATCGTAGACATCCAGATGGCGCAACTCATTAAGCGACTGGAAGATCGCGGCATCGAACTGACGATGACCGACGCGGCGGAAAATTATCTCGCGCTCCGTGGTTACGATCCGGTTTTCGGCGCGCGCCCCTTGAAGCGGACGATCCAGAAGCGCGTCCTCGATCCGCTCGCGCTGAAAGTCCTCGATGGTACCTTCCGGGACGGCGACCGCGTCATTGCCGACCTGCGACAGGGCGAACTCGTCTTCGCGCACGCCGAGGCGCTGGCGACGGCGGACTGATTGCCCTAACCCCCTGACCCCTTCCCCACCGGGGAAGGGGGGCCAGAGGATTTATTCAGCGTTATTTCCCCTCCATCTCCCCCTCTCCATTGCTGACAAACAATGGAGAGGGGGCCGGGGGTGAGGCTCCCCCGATTCCTGCTACAATACTCCCGGTGCGGAACATCGTGGGAGCACCACCGTACGCGGACTCAATGAGGAGGCAAGCAGGCGATGGTCGCGAATATTCTTCTGGACTTGGCGCGGTTCGTCGGCTTGTTCGCCGCCGTGCTCGCGATCATGTTCATTTTCCCCTTCATCATGATGATCTTCTTCCGCCGCTTCTTCCTCGGCAATCCCGAAAAGGACCTCAATACCATCCGCCGCGTCAAATAACCGGGCAGATCGAAACCGAGAAAACCGCAGAGACGCAGAGGACGCAGAGAGGGAAGAAGGAAAAGAAAGACGACTTGCTTTTGCCCTCTTTTCTTCCTCTGTGCTCTTCGCGTCTCTGCGGTTTTCTCGGTTTCGCCCCGTTCAGCGGAGGGCTTTTTCCATGCGCCAGAAGCCGGGAGCGTGGAAGAGGAGCAGGCCGACGATGCTAGGGGTTTGGCGCTGCACGTGGAGGCCGCGCGAAAGGTAGAGCGTCTGCGCCGCGCGGTTGTTCGCAGTGACATACAGCGTCAGTCGCTGCTTATGGAGCGAGCGGGCCATCTCCTCCGCTGCGACCATCAAGGCCCGTCCGACACCCTGCCGTTGGTACTCCGGCGCGACACCGAGCACTTCGACGTACGCCTCATCCGGCGCGGGGGCGGGATCGGACAGGAAACTGAGCACGACCAGCGCGCGCACGGTACTCCAGAACCCGACCGCCCGGTAGAACATCCCCGCAACGCCGGAGACGATGCTCTTCTGCGTACTCACCGAGACACTGCCGACCACGACCTCGGCGACCGTCGCGACGAAGACATGATTGCCGCGCCGCGTCATCTCCGCCGCGACATAGGGCGTCAGCGCGCGGATCGCTTTCGCTTCCGTGCCGAACGCCGGGTTGAATTTATCCTTGAACGCTCGCGCCACCACCCGCGCCACTCCGGGCGCATCCGCCTGTATCGCGCGCCGGATGACTGGCGAGTGTGGAGTGCTATCTGCCGGTCGTGCTGAGTGCTGAGTCATGTAATCGCTCATTGTTCGCGTTTCTTACCCCGTTCGCGGATGCGTGCCACGCTACTTGACATAGCATAACCCGTTCGCTCGAATCCCGCACACATGAAGGTGCGGGCA
The DNA here is from genome assembly GCA_038238655.1 of Thermomicrobiales bacterium. Taxonomy (GTDB): domain Bacteria; phylum Chloroflexota; class Chloroflexia; order Thermomicrobiales; family JALYUS01; genus JALYUS01. Next base: position 1,982 of record JBBSFO010000710.1, read on the forward strand.
GTATTCGAACTACCCGCGCCTTCGCGATGGTGCCAATGGAAATATCAGCCGACGATGTTCACCAGCCGATCCGGGATGACGATTACCTTTTTCGGTTCGCGCCCATTCAGGTATTCTAGCACGCGCAGGGAGGCCAATGCCTGCGCGCGTAAGACTGCCTCGTCCGTGCCGGGGGCGACGGTGAGGCGGTCGCGCACCTTGCCGTTGACTTGTACAGGGATGACGATCTCCGGTTCCTTCGCCAGTTCCTCATCCCAGGTCGGCCACGACTGCTGGTGGACGCTGTAGGCCCCGCCTTGTCGCTCCCATAACTCCTCCGCGAGGAAGGGCATGACCGGCGCCAGCATCAAGGTCAGGGTGCGGAGTGACTCGCCGTACTGCGCGGCGGTGAAGGCGTCGCGGTTCGCGCCGATCCAGTTGCCGAACTCCATCAGCGCGGCGATTGCCGTGTGGTACTGATAATCGTCCAGTTCCTTCGTCACGCGCTTGATGGCTTGATGCAAGGGGCGCATTTCCACGCCCGCGCCGCCGGTGGGTGCGGGTTCGGTCACCAATCGCCAGACGCGGTCCACGTAGCGCGTCACGCCGACGAGGTTCATATCGCGGAAGTCGTTATCCTGATCGAACGGCCCCATGAAGAGCATGTAGGCGCGGAAGGCGTCCGCGCCGATGCGCGCGATGTACTCGTCCGGGTTGACGACGTTCCCCCGCGACTTGCTCATCTTCGCGCCATCCTTAGTGACGAACCCGTGCAGGCGCAGGCGCGTAAATGGCTCCTCGAACGGCAGGTAGCCCATGTCGTGCAGCACCATCGTGACGAAGCGGGCGTACAGATGATGCATGACGACGTGTTCTTTGCCGCCGAAGTACATGTCCACCGGCAGCCATTGTTCCAGTCGCGCGCGGTCGAACGGGCGATCATCCCACTC
>JBBSFO010000711.1:0-2903 GCA_038238655.1 Thermomicrobiales bacterium
CGAGAGATCGAGAATGTCGTTGATCAGCGAGAGCAGATGCTCCGCGCTCGCGTGGATGTCCGACAAGCAGCGGTGGCGCTCTTCCTCCTCCTCCACGATGTCGTCGCGCAGGAGTTCGGCGAAGCCGATGATCGCGTGGAGTGGCGTGCGCAGTTCGTGGCTCATATTCGTCAAAAATTCACTTTTCGCCCGGTTCGCCGCGTCCGCGATCTCCTTCGCCTCGCGCAGTTCAGCCATGATCCGGCGGCGCTCGGAGATGTCCGTGAACGATGCGACAATAGCGTAGGGGGTCGTCTCGCCGGGGTGAAAAAGCGGCGTCGTGTTCGTGTTTAGCCAGGCGACCGTCCCATCCGGTTTCTCGATCCCGAAGACGACGTTAGAAAGGGGCTGACCGGTCAAACGCGTGCGCACTGTGGGATAGACGTCGGGCGGAAGCGGCGCGCCATCCTCGCCGATCACGCGCCAGAGTGGATCGAAACTGGTCGTGCCGGTGATCTGGTCGGTGCGCAGACCGAGAATGCGCGCCGCGCTGGCGTTGCTCGTCTGGATCACCCCGTCCGCATCGAGCAGGCTGATGCCTTCCTCCAACGCCTCGATGACCGAGCGGTAGCGATCCTCGCTCACGTGCAACGCCCGCTCCGCGCGCCGCCGCTCCGTGATGTCGTGGATGATGCTGATAATGCATCGGCATCCACCATCGTCGTTGAAGACGGGGGTGAGATGGATGACGGAAAGAAAGTCGCCACGTGGCGTGTGAATCGTTTCTTCGACGACGACGGGCGCGCGGCTCGTAATTGCCTGATCCAGAAACGGGACTGTGCGGGCGAGAGCGTCCGGCGGGTAATACGCTTCGAGGAGTTTTCCGACGCATTCGTTGACCGTCGTGCCGGTGAGCGCGAACATCGCGTCGTTGATGAAGACGCAGCGATACGATCCGGCGCTTGGTTCGAGGACGGAGAGCGGTTCAGACACGTGTCGGAGGACGGTGCGGAAGAAATCGTCGTCCGGCTGCATGACTCACTCCCTACGCCTGATCTTCGGTACGATCCTGTGGACCCTCTGAGTAGTACGGAAGGAAACGCATCAACGATCATACCCTGCTCAATACGATAGGCAAAAAAATATCTTCCGTCAAGTATGACGACTGACATCCAGACATAACCCGGTCTCCCGGTGGTGGCAGGCTTTCCAGCCTGCCTCTCGCATATGTCCGGAGGTCAGTAATGACGATAGAAAATCGTACTCGTCCGCCGCTATCGCGTCGCGATCATCGCGTCGGCAATCGTCGGGAGGCCGACGGCGTCGTTCAGTGGTTGCCACGCCGCGACCATCGCCGGATTCGCCATCGCATTCGCGCGCACGGTCAGTTCGTCGCCGAGGGTACGGGCGAGGGCGACGGCGCGCTCGGTTGTCGAATCAACAAGGGCGCGGAGGATCGTGACAGCCCGCGTGTGATCGCCGCGTACGAGCCATCGTTCGGCCTCGGTTTCAGCGGCGTTCGCTTCGGTGCGGAAGGTGGCTTCCAACGCGCGCAGACGGGCGCGGGCGATGGGCGCGAGATCGGGCGCGGCGGCGACGATCCGCTGCATCCGCTCGAAGGCCCACCACGGCGATCCGGGATCGTCCGTCGCGCCACCGCGATCAAGGATTGCAGGGAGGCCGACGGCGCACGGATAGACGGGCCGGAAGATGCTCAAGCAGGGTGAGCCAAATGCCGTCCAGCAGGTGACAGTGAGTTCACGGTGGCGGTCGGGCCGGAGATGGCAGACCATCGCGGCGGCCGTTTCGCCGTTGCGGTCGGGTGCCAGGTGCATGCAGATCGAGGGGAGGGGCTGCGCCCCGGTCGGCAGGTCGCCGTCATAGTGGTCGCGCAGGAGCGCCTGCATCTCCGGTAACCGGACGGGCGCGCGATAGCCGCCGAGCACGGTGCGGGCACGATCCAACCGGCAGGCGCGTGGCCGCAGATCCGCCTCCGGGTCCTGATAGGCGGCGGCGAAGTCGAACGGCGTGCCTCCCCAGCATTGCTCCTGCGCGTGCTGCACCGCGCCGGGCGAACAGGCATCCCATTCGTCGCGGATCGTGTACAGGTTAGAGATCGCCGCCCGCTCCCTCACGCGCTTCGCGACCCAGCGGCGGCCCATCGTTTCCACGATCCACGCGGTCGTCGGGTCCGCGACAATGAAGGAGTTGTGGTAGGTACGGAAGCCATTCGCCTCGCAGGAACCGCCCTGCCCATACCGCTCGACGAGGTTGCCGATAATCCGCACGGCGAGATCCGCCGTGCGCCCGCGTTCCAGCCCAAGCCGCACGAGGTCCATGCCGATCAGCCCGACCGCTTCGTACGGCTCGCGCGACAGCACGGCCTCGTTGCCGATCGTGACGCCCCACTCGTTGACGCCCATCTCGAATCCCCATAGCCAGTACGGTCGCGAGCCGATCATCTCCCACGTCTCCTCGGCTTGTGGGATGGCGAGATACTGGCAGCGCGCCATTGCCCCGACGGGATACCGCTGGCGTGGCGCGTGGAAAAGCGGCTGGCACTCGTTCGCCGCGCGATCGCTATTCTTGGCGAAGATCACCGAGCCGTCCGCCGTCGCTGCCCCGACCACGACCGACGTATCGCATGAAAGCAGCTGATCCATCTGTGTACCTTCCTTCTTCGCGTGGCGCGATGCAGCCAACGATCTGCGCGCCGATCCCAACGTGCTCCAGGCAATCCATTGTGCCTATCCGTCGCTTTCACCTGCGCCGTTCCCCAATTCGGCGTCAGTATAGGGTAGTAGCGTGAAGCAAGAAGATTAGGAGTTACGCAGTTGAGGTCAGGGTATAGCGAGGATTGGTCAAATAGGAGCGCACGGCATGGCGGATGATGTCTGTCTTCGCTTCCCACCAACTCACTCCCG
>JBBSFO010000712.1:0-2900 GCA_038238655.1 Thermomicrobiales bacterium
AGGACGTACTTCGCCTCGGTGACGTCCGTTTCCCACGGCTGCGGTGGCGCCGGCCAGTTGCGGACACGACCGACCGTGGCGATGTTCTTCAGTTCGGCGAACTTGCTCTTCTCCCAGAAGTCACCCTTGGCATGATCCTGGTAGACCGGCACGAAACGGCCCTCAACCGACTTGGAGATCTTGAGCAGGTTCTCCGGCCCCATGAAGAAGTCGAGCGCCTTCAACGACTGGTCGGCCAGTTTCGCCTTCTTGAATTGGCCGAAGCCGATCGCAGCGCCCTCAGCGAAGCCACCCGCCGGCCCCTTCGGGGGCGTCGCGAGGCCGGTATTGTTGCCGAGGTCCTTATCGTTGACGAGCAACCACCCCATGATCGTTGCGGGGTTGACCGCCATCAGTCCGCGGCCTTTCTGGTAGGTCTCGTTGTTCCACGAGGTCACCGTCTGGGCGAATGTATCGGGCGGAATCAGTTTCGCTTTCCACATATTGACAACGGTCTGGATACCGGCCTTGTTGGCGGGGTTCATGATGTCCGGCACGCCTTTCTCGTCGTTGAGGCGTCCGCCGTAGGCCCAGAGAATCGTGACGAGGTTATTGACGTGGTCGCCCTCATGGCCGAGCGCCATCGCGTAGGTAAAGTTCTTCGGCGGCTGCTGGATCGTGGGACCGAGTTCGATCAACTGGTCATAACTCTCGAAGAACTTCCCGCCCGTCTTCGGCCCGATCAAATCCGTCCGCCAGTGCGCAGGCCAGACATCAACCGCGTAGGGCGCCGCGATGATCGTCCCGTCTGGGGCGGTCAGCGAGCTAAGCGCAATCGGGAACATGCCACCGGCCATCCCCTTGAACTTGTTGACGACCGCTCCCAGATCGCCCATCTCGCCTTGGGTGTACCAGTAGACCATATTGTTGTTGTCGAGTTCGGGCGGCTGGCCCGCCGCCACCGCTGCCGCTTCTTTCTGGAGGATGATCGGCGAGCCGGGGATGGATTGCCACTCGACATTGACACCGTTCTGCTTGCCCCAGTCCACGAAGGTGTTCCCAACCGCCTCGTCCGTTACGGTATTCCAGTTGGCCGAGAACCAGACGTTGAACTTGCCCGGGATGATGGTGAGGTTCGGCGCGACCGTCCCCGCTGCCGCTGCAGTCGTCGGCGCACCGGCTGCCGGGCTACCGCCCGTCGCGGGTGCGGTCGTTGCGGCGGCGGCTGGGGCAGTGGTGCCCGCCGGCTTCGGCGCGGTCGTCGCGGCCCCGCCTGTCTCCCCCGTGCCGCCGCCGCAGGCGGCCAGCAGCGCAGCCCCCGCCAGCGTCGCAGCACCACCAAGGAACTGCCGCCGAGACAACGGTGCGGACCGACGTTGCTGGTTCATGGCTCGTTTCTCCTGTCTGCCTCGTCACGGCTCGTGCGTCGTGCAAGGCGTCGGTTGCCCCACACGATGTGGGCATTGATACCGCGACACTCCGATCCGAAACGGAATGCCGGAAACGCGATGCAACAAGACCCAGGGATTGGAAAACTCCGATGTGCTGAGTCTAGCACGAGGCCGGAATTTGTCAACATAATCTCAAAACGGTGCCTGGGCTTCCTCTCAAATGTCGTGCCACTGGGAGTTCCGCGCCGACCTGCCCTGCTCCCCGCTCGGCAATGTGCTCCGCCACTGCCTCTGATATGCGACAATCCTGCCGCAGCCATGCTGCACGACAGAAATGGAGCACGACCGCTTTGAACAGCGAAAGCGCGAAGAGTGCTAGAAGGAGAGAGAAAAAGAGGAATCCCGAGCCTCTCCGTTGCGTTTGTTCGCGTCTTCGTGGTCCACCGTTTTCGGACACAATGAGAGGAACTGAGGATGCAGATCGAAGTCTTCCCGACCGGGCCGTTACCGACCAATGCCTATCTCGTCGCAGATGAGGAGACAAACGAGGCGTGGATCATTGACGCGCCGCCCGAATCCGCCGCTGTCGTGCTTGCCGAAGCGAAGGAGCGGGGCTACACCGTCAATCTGCTCATCAACACGCACGGCCACTGGGACCATATCGCGGACAACGCCGCCATGCAGGCCGGGACGAATGCGCCGCTCCTGATCCACGCGGCGGACGAACCGATGATCCGCGACCCGCAGATGATGGGGAATTTCGCGCCCGACATCGTGCCGACGAAAGCGGATCGCTACCTGAACGACGGCGACATGCTCCATCTCGGCCGGTACATCTTCACCGTCTGGCACACGCCAGGCCATTCGCCGGGTGGTGTCGTGCTGTACGAACCGACGACGAACACGCTGATCGGCGGCGACACCCTCTTCCCGCATGGTCACGGCCGCATTGACATCCCCGGCGCGGACCAGGCGGCGATGCACCGCTCCCTCGCCCGCCTCGCTACTCTGCCGCCGGAAACGACCGTCTATACCGGCCACGGCGACCCAACGACCATCGGCGCGGAACGATCATGGCTCTCCCAGATGGCAAGTCGCGAGTAACGAGAGCGACCCAGTTATCCGTTTCTTCCCGCTGATTACTGCACGATGATCCGCTGATACCGCTTCTTGCCGGCGCGGAGGAGCAGACCGTCTGCCGGGATGTCCGCCGCCGTCAGCGTGCGATCCATGTCGTCAATGCGCTCGCTATCCAGAGACGCGCCGCCCTGCGCCGCCAGCCGTCGCGCGTCGCCCCGGCCCGTCGCCAGGCCCGCCCGCACGAAGAGATCGGCGATGGTCAGGCCCGCACCGAAATCCGCCGCCGGAATAACGGTCGTCGGGGCGGTTTCGCGCGCGCCCTCGCCGGAAAAGAGCGCGCGTGAAGCCGCCTGTGCCGCACGGGCTGCCGCCTCACCATGTGTCAGTTGCGTCGCCTCGAAGGCGAGCGTCTCCTTTGCCGGGCGGAGGTCCGCGCCCGCGTGCTCGGTC
>JBBSFO010000713.1:0-2897 GCA_038238655.1 Thermomicrobiales bacterium
AGCAGCCGCAGATTGACGCAGATGAACGCAGATTTCTTGTACTCGAGCCGCGAGACGCAGATCTGCGTTCATCTGCGTCAATCTGCGGCTGCTTTTTGCATTTTTGGTCTTGCGTATCCTCGGCGCCCTCGGCTGTGGGTCAGATCCGCGGCCGCGCCCACAGTTCTCGAACACGCCGCCGCCTACCGCGCAGCGATGCGCGCAGTAACATCCGCGGCATGCATACCACGATAACGATCGCCGCGATCGCCTCGCTCGCCGCTTTGCCATATCTGCGGCCCGCCCGTGCGCAGCAGATGACGCTCGAGGAGTACGCGCCAAGATCGACGCTCGTCGTCCCCGAGCACATCGTCAAGCGAGCGCGGTTCCCCTTCATCGATGTGCACAGCCATCAGGAAGCGGTCACTCGTCCCGATCAGGTCGACCGCCTGGTGCACGAGATGGACGAGCTCAACCTGCACGCGCTGGTCAATCTCAGCGGCGGCACCGGGGCCGATCTCGCCAGGAACGTGAAGCTGCTCAAGGCCCGCTATCCGTCCCGCTTCATCGTCTTTGCCAACCTGGATTTCTCGAACATCGACGATCCGCGCTGGGGCGAACGCGCCGCGGCGCAGCTCGAGACCGACGTGAAACAGGGCGGCGCCCAGGGCCTCAAGATCTTCAAAGACCTCGGGCTCGACGTGAAGGACAGCAAGGGCCGGCGCGTGCCGGTCGACGACCCGCGGCTCGATCTCGTCTGGGAGAAAGCGGGCGCGCTCGGCATCCCCGTGCTGATCCATTCCGGCGAACCGAAATCGCTGTTCGACCCGATGGACGCAAAGAACGAAAGGTGGCTCGAGCTCAAACTGCGCCCCGGGCGCGGCCGACCGCCGGATCGCTATCCGACCTTCGAGCAGGTGATGGGCGAGCAGCGGAACATGTTCCGCAAGCATCCCCGCACGAAATTCATCGCGGCGCATCTCGCCTGGCTCGGCGGCGACCTCACGCGCCTCGGCGCGATGCTCGACACGCTCCCGAACGTTTACACCGAGTTGGGCGCCGTGATGGCGGAGCTCGGCCGCCAACCGCGGGCGGCGCGCAAATTCCTCGTCGCGTACCAGGACCGCGTGATGCTCGGCAAGGATACGTACGCGCCGAAAGAGTACTGGACGTACTTCCGCATTCTCGAGACGCAGGATGAGTATTTCGACTACTACCGGAACTACGCGGCGTCGTGGAAGCTCTATGGGGTGGATTTGCCTGACGACGTACTGAAAAAGATTTACTACAAGAATGCACTCAAGGTCATTCCGGGGCTGGATCGCTCCGGATTTCCGAACTGACGGCGGCGGCACGAGGCGGCGCACCCGTCACGATCCGCCTCCCTGTTCAGTTATGGCACCACTCCCCTCCAATACACCCCGAGCCGCCCGAGTAAGCCGGTGTACATCTCGATCCCGTTCCACAAATTCTGAATCCTGATGTTCTCGTTTGCCGCGTGCTGGTTGTTGTCGTAGTTAGCGATCGGAAGCGCCAGCACCGGCACCTTCAACACCTGCTCGAACAGATACGTCGGCCCGCTCCCGCCGACGGTCGGCACCGCCAGCGGCTTCTCCCCCACGCCATCGCCGACCGCGCGTAACACGGCCTGCGCCATCGGAAGATCCATCGGTGCGCGGCTGGCCGGATACCCTCCCGCCTCCCATTCGACCCGCGCCACCTTGGGATGCCCGACGCGCACGGCCATCGTCACACTGTCGCTCGTCACGAAGTAGCCCTGCTTTCGCAGATGCGCGTTCACCAACTCCTGCACGTGCGCCGGCGTCTGGTTCGGCACCAGCCGGAAATCGAACGACGCGCGCGCCTCAGTCGAAATGACGTTGGCCGCCTGCGCGCCCACCGCGCCGACGCGAATGCCCCGCACGTTCAATGCGGGCCGCATGATGCGCTCGGCCAGCAGCGCGTCGTTCGATTCGGTGCGCGCCAGGCCGAGCGAGCGGCGGAGTGTCGAGTCGATGAGGGGAAGCGCCGCGACAGCCTTACGCTCGGCGGCGGTGATCGGCCGAACGTCGGCGTAGTAGCCGGCGATCTTGATCAGCCCATCGTCGTCGCGCATGCTGGCGATGAGGTTGGCCATCAGCGCGCCGGGGTTCGGCGCCCAATTGCCGTAGTGGCCGCTGTGCAGCGGACGCGTCGGCCCGTAGACGGTGAGCTCGAGTCCCGTGACGCCGCGCGCGCCGAACTGCACCTGCTGCCGCCCGCTCTGATGATTCGGACCATCGCAGAAGAGCCAGCCGTCGGAGGCGAGCAGGTCGCGATACTTCTCGAGGATCTGCCGCAGATGCGGCGAGCCGGCCTCCTCTTCCCCCTCGAAGAAAAACTTGATGTTGATCGATGGCTTCATGTTCGCGGACCGCATGGCATCGAGCGCCGTGAGCATGGCGAGGATGCTGCCCTTGTCATCGCCGGTGGAGCGCGCGTAGAGGCGAGCCTCACCGGCCACGTGATCCGATGCCTCGACTGGCATCGGAATCACGACGCCGCCATCGAACAGCGCTTTGTCTCGCAACGTCGGTGACCAGGGCGGCGTCACCCACTGCGTCGGGTCGACGGGCTGTCCATCGTAGTGCGCGTAGAGCACGACCGTGCGAGTCGCGCCGGGCGACAGGAGCTCGCCGAACACCGCCGGCGGCGCGCCCTCTACCTCGAGCAGCCGCGCGCTGACACCGCGCTTCTCCAGCATCGCGGCGATCGCGCTGGCGTTGCGGCGGATGTTAGCGCGGTCGCTGGCCAGATTCGGCAACGATAGCAAATCGGCGAACTCGCGCACGATCGCACCTTCGTGCGCCGTGCGGTACCCGTGTGCCGCGGCCCGCAGCACGGCGGCGTCCTGCGCCCGCGTGGCGCGCGCGAGCGCG
>JBBSFO010000714.1:0-2896 GCA_038238655.1 Thermomicrobiales bacterium
AACTTCCAGCGGGGCAACGCGGTGCTGGGCGACGCGTCGCTGTACCAGATCGCCTACCCGGCGGGGGTAGACGGACGGATACCGGTAGGACGGCAGTCCTTCTCGGCGCGCGGGGACACGACGCAACGGACAGCATCGGCACCCTTCGACCTCCTCCCCAGCCAGGTTGACCCGTAACGATCAGCCCAGGCATCCACCCGCACATCACGCCTGTCCTCCTTTGTTCCCTCCCCCACGCGGGGGAGGGGGCAGGCGGGGAGATTATGGCGTTTTCGGCGTCAGCGTCACATCGACGATCAAGCGGCTGAAGAAGGTCATGATCGGCCCCGCGCTGTCGTTGCCAGGGATTCGCAGGGGAAAGACAAGATTCGTGACCGTCAGCCGAGCGCGGTATTTGCCGAACTCCGCGACCTCGAAGGTCTGCCCCTTTTCGGTCGGGACGAACAGCTTTTCCCCGGTCCGCAGCGTGTTCTTGTCGCGCAGGTCATTGTTCGACGCAAGCACGGGCAACTCGCCGTTGAGCGTCTCCTTCGATCCCTGTCTGGCGACGATCGCGATGGTGACGGCGTTGATCTGGTCGGGTCGCGCATCGGAGGCGGACTGGCGCGCAACGACGTACAGCCACGTCACCGGTTGGCCAATCAGGTTGTTGACGGGCACCCAGGATTCTTTGTAGTCGGTGGTCACGTTCAGTACAACGGAGAGGTCCACCGTCGTCGGGTTGACGACGTCATTTTCGAGATGACCGATCACCGCCGCAACATCTTTGTAATCGGGCTGCTGCTTCTTGATCTCCTGCAAGTCGGCGTAGGCATCCTTCCATTGGGAAGCACGCAGATGCGCCTGTGCGCTCGTATATTTCGCCAGCAGCGTCGCTCCCTGATCCGCCTGCATCGCGCGCATCGCGGCGTCCTTGTACAGTCCTGCCGCTTCGAACTGCTGCTTGGCAGTCTTGAAGTCTTCTTGCGCAGATGCATCCGCGCCCGCGTCGTATGCCGCCTTCTGGATGCGCAACTTTTCCGCTTGCATCGCCTGCTGCGGTGCATCCCGATAATTACCCGCCGCACGGAATGCCACCGTGGCGATCGCGTAATCTTCCCGCGCTAGTGCGTCGTGGCCCGTCTGGTACTGCCGCTGCTGCCCGATCAGCCCTTGTGCCTGCGTCGCCTGCTGCGTCGCGTCCCGGTAATCACCGGCGCGGGCATACGCGGCGGCGGCGCTTGCGTAATCTTCCTGCGCCAGCGCGCGTTGACCGTCGGCATACGCCTGTTTCTGGTCGGCGAACCGCATGGCATCGAGCCGCCGCTGCGACGCATCCCGGAACGTGCCCGCCTTCCCGAAAGCGTCAGCAGCAACGGAGTAGTCTTCCTGACTGAATGCGGCGCTGCCGGTGTCGTAGTTCGCCTGCTGCTCTTTCTCGGCCTGCGCCGCCCGCGCCCGCGTCGGTGCGTCCCGATACGTGCCCGCCGCTCCGAACTCGGCAATCGCCGTGTCGTAATCGCCGTGCCCGAGCGCACCTTCGGCCACCGCGTAATGGCCCTGCTCCGCCGTCAGCCGGTTGTTCCGCCGAACCACGAACGTACCGAGGACGAGCGCGGTGGCGATCACAAGGACGGTGAGCGCCGCGAGGATGGGCAGCGCCGCCGCCCCTCGCCTGCCGCCTGCGTATCGCGTCGGCATCTCCGGCGCGTCGAACATGTCCGTGTACGCAGACTCAGCGTTGAGATCATCTGGCGGCATGAAGTCAACAGAGGCAACGTGCGTCGCGGCACGGAAATTGGCAACGGTGTCGCCATCCCGCGCACGCGGGATGGCCGCTGTTGCCTGCGCCCCGTCGCGCTCCGCCTCCGCGATGGCGGCGATGAGATGGGACGCGCTCGGCGGGCGGGCGGCGGGGTTCGGATTCAGCGCGCTCAACAGCGCGTGATCCACCCATTCGGACACGACCGGCGTCTGCCCGTGGAGCGCGACGGGTGCATGATGCATCTGCTCCCACCGCACGCGCCGCGTTTCGGACGTATCATGCGGCGCGTCTCTGTCGGTAACCGGGGGAATTCCCGCGAGCATCGTGTACAGCACCGCACCGAGGGCATAGATGTCCGACGCGCCGGTCAGCGCGCGTCCGTCCGACTGCTCCGGACTGAGGAACGGCGACGGGCCGAAGGCCGCCGTGTCCATCCCCGGCGGCACGAACGGCGGCGCGGCAAGGATACCACCGCCGTCCGTCCCGATCATGATCGTCTGCGGTGTGATCTGCCGGTGCACGATGCCGTTCGCGTGCAGGACATCGAGCGATTCCGCGACGGGGCGAAGGGTGCGCGCCGCTTCCTCGGGGCTGAACGGTGCCGTACGCTCCGCGAGGACGGTGGCGAGCGATTGACCGGGCGGCATGTCCAGCACGACAAACGGTGTTGCAGCGTCTCGCTCGATGCCGCGCACCGCGACAAGCGCACGGAGTTCGAGCGCGCGCAATTTGTCTGCCTGTTGTTCGTAGCGCGCGAGGGCACCGGGCGTGTCGTGCATCGCGGACGCGAGCAGATGCACGACGACTCGTAGGAGCGCCGCACCATCCCATGCCTCATACCAATCGCCGGTCGTGTCCGTGGCGAGGTGGCGATCCAGGCGATACCGCCCCGCCAACCAGTGCCCCGTCCGGTCTTCCATCTATGCTGTTACTCCCCCTCCGCCAACACCCCGTATCAATCATCGCATAAAAACCTACCCCTTGGTCTCTTCCGGTCCTCGGCGTGGGAAGGGGTGACTTGTGCGAATTGCCGTGGCCTTCCGTCTCACGCCCCTTCCCACGCCGAGGAACGGAGGAGACCAGGGGGTCGGTTTTTATGCGATGATTGATACGGGGGGTTGGCGGAGGGGGAGTAAAAGCATAGATGGAAGA
>JBBSFO010000715.1:0-2883 GCA_038238655.1 Thermomicrobiales bacterium
GGCGCGATGATCCGGGTGCTGGATGTACCACTCCTCGAAATAAAAGACTTCCGGGTCGAAGCAAACGACGATCTCCGGCGTGTACTGACGAATGATCCGCGTGAAATCGCGGCGGAGGGCGAGCGTCGGTTCGAGCATCGCGTCTTCATAGGTGAGAAAGACGACTTCCTTGCAACCGAGATGGCGCGCGGCGGCATGTTGCTCCTCCTGCCGCTGCATGACGAGCCGCTCCCCGGTCATCGTCGGGTCGCTCGTCCCCTTGCTGCCATCGGTGCAAAACGCGTAGACGAGTTCGCGCCCCGCCTTCGCCCACAATGCCAGCGCGCCCCCACAGACGAACTCTGTATCGTCCGGGTGCGCGAAGAGCGCCAGCACCGGCCCGCCGCCCGTGACGCCGTAGTGGTTTTCCATCGTCTTTGCTCCTTGCTTTGTACGGTAGCCGGGTGCCCATTGGGCAGATTTTCAGTCTGCACTACCGATCCCCACCGTCGCGCGGAGGCCGACGAGATGTCCGTGCGGGTGCGCGATGATCGGAAATTCGATGACCTGCTCGGTCGTGCGTGCTGCATCGCCGAAGATCGGCACGACCGCGACGCGATCGAGCGCCTCGTCGGAGAGATCGCGGATGGCGCGTGCAAGATTGCCGCCGTTGCGTTGGAGCGAGGCGATGGTTTCGCCGCGATCGGCGTGCGCGTACTTCTCGGCGGAGATCGCGTTGCCCTGATGAATTACCGCCCAGTCGCCGAACATCGCCGGGATCGGCTCGCCCGCCGCGACCGCCTGCGCAAGCCACAAATGGACGATGTACGCGCCGCCCACATGCCGGACGACCGCCGCGACGGTTCGCCCGTCGTCCACACACGGCGCGGCCCACAGTTCTGCCGGGCACGACTCAGCGAAGGCGATTACTTCCCCATTCGCCCGTTCCAGTTCCGTCGCCAAACGCTCCGCCCGCTCGCTCATCGCCGTTCCCTTTCCTTTTCGAACGCTCATGTCGTGATGTATGTATCCACCGAAATCGGTGGCGTAACGAAATCATTGGCAGGAGACACCCTGGGCATCGTGCGGCGAGTATAGCAGGCAAGAGACGCCAACCCTGCGGTGGTCATATCGAATGCTTGACATGGCAGAACAAATATTCTATATCATGACGGGGAACAAAGCGGACGTTGTGGCGGTGCAAAAAGGAGTGATCATGTTCGGCAAAGAGATGCTCGGAACAACATTCGACTACAACGCGGCAATGAATGTGCGTCTGCTCGATTTTGCCGCAAAGGTGCCGGACGAGCAACTGGACGCGCCCTCCAACTACAGCGTAGGCAGTCTGCGACAGACACTCTGGCACACGCTGGTCGTCGAGGCGGGCTGGGGAATGTTCTGCCGGGGCATCGAGGTTGATCGCACGCAACCGCCCCCCATCGCCCCGACTGCCACGATTGCGGAGCTGCATGCCTTCCAGTCGGAGGAAAGCGCGCAGATGCGCGACTTCCTCAGCGGTCTGACCGACGATGATTTCATGGCAAACCTGGTACGGAAGCACCCGGACGGATCGGAACGCTCCTTCGTCCGCTGGCACGTCCTCACCCACATCCTCTATCACAGCGCGCAGCATCGCAGCGAAGTGGCGGAACTCTTGACCCGCTACGGACAGTCGCCAGGCGACACGGATTTCATCTTCTACATACGCTCAGGCGGGACGATGACCGACTGATCACGCGGCAACCTCACGACGAAGTGGGTTGAACCACTACGGCACCAAGAACACCACGAGGGGTAAAGACAAGACCGCGTTCTCTCGGTTTTCCCCTTTGTGCAGCCGCTGTCGTGTTTCCGCCGCCATCTGGTGCGAACGATGCTCAGGGTTCATTGATGAACGTGCCGGATGCACCGCAAAGATTGTTACGCTTTCCGGCGCGGCTGGGCGGCGGATTCCGGCAGATTGTGCGGGATTTCGCTTTCCGGCACGCCTTCGCGCTCCTGGGCGAGTGCCGAACCTTGCCCCTCTTTGACCCATCCCGCGTCCTCGACCTCGTGCGACGGCTTGCCCGGATCGTGTTCGTGGGCATTCGGCGACTGCGGCTCGTGCTGCAAGGTGTCGGGCGCGACGGACGCCGCCGCGCTGCCGCCGACCGCGCCCGTCGCGTCGCCCGCGAACGTGGCGCGCGTTTCTTTGCTCGGGTCGTCGTGAGTAGGATCGGCGCTGTTGCTCATGAAAGACACTCCTTCTCGTTCCTTCATCGTTTCGCCATGCGGTCGTATGTTTCCCTTGCAAGCCATGTGCCGTAGTCCTTTACCCCAGAGCTGAGCGGTGCGCGGTCCTGCACGATGGATCTGTATTCGCTACAATGCGCAGTGATGGGAGGTTCGGAGTTCGAGGTTCGAGGTTCGAGGTAGGAACCCGACACTCCGAACTGCGAACTCCGAATCTCGAACCTCGAACTCCGAACCTCCTATGGAGAAAGGGCTGGCGGTGCGCGTACTGGTTGTCGAGGATGAATCGCGGTTGAATGCCCTGATCCGTACCGCCCTGACCGAAGAAGGGTATGCGACCGACAGTGCGGCGGACGGTGACGAAGCTTCATACCTCGTCTCGATCAATCCGTACGATCTGATCGTGCTCGATCTTGGTTTGCCAAAGCGGGATGGGTTGAGCCTTTGCCGGGAGTGGCGAGCGGCGGGCAATCCGGCAGCGATTCTCATCCTCACGGCGCGAGACGGCGTCACCGATCGTGTTGCGGGCCTCGATAGCGGCGCGGACGATTACCTTGTCAAGCCTTTCCACGTCGCCGAACTGCTTGCCCGCATTCGCGCCCTGCTCCGGCGCGAGCAGGGTGGACAGCGGCGCACGACCGTCCTCCAGATCGCGGATTTGACGCTCGACAC
>JBBSFO010000716.1:0-2883 GCA_038238655.1 Thermomicrobiales bacterium
GACGCGGGGCAAGCACACCGGCGGCGCACAAGAAGAACTGAATAGAGAAGGACCCCGCACGGGTGCAACCGCCGGGGCCATGGCAACAGGAGCGGGCCGCTCTCGGTGCGCCAAGAGTATAACTCTTGCGCCCCCTGCGCTTTCTCGATGGTCAAGTTCCAGCCTGTTGCCCGAAACGGAGGTGAAGACGGCACCATCGCGGAACTGCGTTTCTCGACCCCATCGGGCGGGTTGCCGTTGGCGACCCGGCACTCACTCCCAACAGGAGATTACTGTGAACGGTCTTTCACTCCGGCTGTACGTCATGGTGACGTCGGCGATCTCGTCGTCCTTTGCTTCCATCAAGGAAGACCTCAAGTGCGAGTCCGGCCAGGACTTGCTCGAGTACGCGCTGATTGGTGGGTTTATCGCCGCTGCGCTAGCGGCGGCGTTCATTTTGATTGGCCCGGCCGTGCTCAGCATGGCGCAGCAGATCGTTCCGTGCGTCGACTTTAAGGGCAGCACCGCCTGCACGATCTCAGGCCCATAAGAATTTGGAAGTTGCACGTAGCGGAGCGCCTGCGCGCTCCGCTACGTGCCGCCAGACGTTAGGTTTGTATAGGCTAGTGTTGAAATTTCCGGCAACGAGACGCCTTATAGCACGACTGCCGAAAGCTGCCATGGGCACCGTCGTTACAGCGATCGTAATGCTGAATGCGGTGACCATCCCGTATGTGGCGCTTCGCGCAATCGCTGGCCGCACCGATTCGGCACTCGACGGAGCCCAGCTAGAACGCGTCGCGTTCGGTGATCTACCGGCGCTTTGGCTTCAGGAACGTTTCTACTCCGGCCACTACGGCATATTCGAGCATCTAATGGTGTACCTCTACGGGTCGTGGTTCTTGTTACCGGTCGGCATGGCGGCCCTGGTCCTATGCACACGAAGACAGCAGATCTGGTCCTACGTTTTTTGGTACACGCTGACGATCTATCTCGCCGTCGCAGTGTTCCTCGCGGTTCCGGTTGAGCCGCCATGGATGGCCGAGCCGGGTGTCGCGCGCATTCTTTCGTTCCACTATTCATCTGTCCGCTTTGATCCCGATCCCATCGCCGCTATGCCGAGCCTGCACATCGCTTTGCCCCTCGGCCTCGCGGGCTGGGCACGCAGTCATCAGCGCCGCGTTTTGGCGACCGCACTTGTTGCCTATGCGATGTTGCTCAGCTTCGCAGTGTTGTTCCTTGGCGAACATTATGTCATCGATATCCTCGGTGCCGCAGCACTCGCGGCCGTCGTATCGGGCATGGGCCGTGTCACCGAGCGGAATGCTACGCACGTATGGTTCGCGGTTAGGCGCCTCCGTGCCAGGCGACCGCAATCGCGCGTTGCATTCGGGACGGAACGTGGCCAGAACCTTATCGAGTTCGCGCTGATGACTCCATTCTTGCTTGCGATGGTCTTTGTCATCGTCCAGTTCGGACTCGCGATTTCTACACGCTCGGGACTACAGCAATCTGTCCGCGAAGCGGCGAGACAAGCGTCCGTTGGGGTGCCTATCACTGATGCGCAGGCCATTGGTGCGAGAAATTCACCCGATAGGCTGGTCGCGGCCGACATCACGTTTTGTCTTCCGGCAGGTCCACCGGCGAAGGTGGGTGATGAGATACGCGCGGAGATAAGGGGCAGCTCCGGATACGACTATCCGCTGGCGGGGCCGGGCACAAGCATATTTGGCTTCGCGGAACCCTCCGTGAATCTTGCACCGAGGGCGACGACGCGAATCGAACGGCCGATATCGCCACCTGACTCTCTATCCGTGTGCACGCCGTGAAGCCCGTGCGCTCGCGGCGCATTGCACATAGCGCCGTGTCGCAATTGCGGCGTGAAAGCGCGCAGATGCTGATCATCTTCGTTTTGGGCATCTTCCCGCTTACCGCGGTACTCGCTGTTCTCGTGGTGGATGTGGGGTTGTGGCATAGCGAACGGCGCGGCGCGCAGAAGGATGCCGATTTTTCGGCGCTGGCGGGCGCATTTTCCCTCGTTAACCAGTCGGCGCCGCTGCCCGTCGATGACGCACTAACCGCGGTGGCGAGCAGTGCACGTGCTAACGACGAATCGGGCAACGCTACGCCAGAGGCAACCGTCATTGTGGGAGGTTGCTCAGCACCGGGTGGCGCGAGCTCCGTCGATACGATCGTTGGTCATCAATCCAGGACGTTTTTCGCGGAGATATTCGGGTTTACCGTAGCGCCGCGTATTCGCGGACACGCGCAGGCTTGCGCCGGCAGCGTGACGGCGACGCGGGGCTTGATGTCGCTGGAGGTCGATGCCAGCAGAGACGATCCCTGCCTTCCCGGTGGCGCACCCAACTTCGACCAGTTGTGCGGACTCGACTTCGGCAATGACCGCGGCAACTATCCACGCGCACTTGTGCGACTCGATGACACAGATTGCAGTTCGAACGGCGCGCCGACGGCGATCGACATGAGCGCTAGCGGCACAGACTCTGCGGGTCGCTGCGCCGTCAACACATCTGGCAACTGCGCTCGGAGAGGCCCCTGGCAGGACTGCGTAGCGCTTGAGAACACGGTGGGCCTTCGCGTCATCGACGATCTGCACGCGAGGCTGACGACGCACGAGGCGACGACGTGTGGAATGGACACATTCGCCGACGCGGTAACACTGGCGTTCGAGAACACGGACGACGAACGGAAGTCGGTCTACGATGCGAACGATTGTAATCCTGACTCCGACGGCGTACAGCCGACGCCAAGATTAGCAACGATCGTCGTTCTCGCCGACACGCCCGACAAGCCGCGCGGCGGACGGAGAGCCAATCCGATCGCCGGATTCGCCGGCTTCTACATTGTTGGCTGTTCGGCAGCGCCGGGAATCATCGATGAGTC
>JBBSFO010000717.1:0-2883 GCA_038238655.1 Thermomicrobiales bacterium
ATCGTATCGTGCTCGTCCTCGGCCACGCGGCGGATGAAATCAGTGCGGCGCTCGACCTGACGGGTGTGACGGTTATCCGCAACGACGCGTACGCTGAGGGTCAAAGCACGAGCGTGCGGGCGGGCGTGAAAGCGCTTGGCGACGAGACCGCCGCCGCACTGATGGTCGTCGGCGATCAACCGCTGCTATTGCCGTCGGTCGTTGATGCCATCGTTCGCGTCTTTGCGGAGACCGGCGGGCCATTCATCGTGCCGGTATACGAAGGTGAATGGGGCAACCCCGTCCTGCTGGCGCGCGCAACGTGGCCGTTGTTGGACAATCTGAAGGGCGACACGGGCGCGCGACCGATCTTGCGCAAGCACATGGATATGGTGCTCGAACTGCCCGTTCCCGGCACCCTGCTCGACGACATAGATACGCCGGATGACTATGCGCGCATTCGCGAGCGGATGGAAGGCGCGCGGTGACTGCTGCCACGCCCTCCGCGTATCTCGATCCAAAGGTCGCGGTCGCGGTGATCATCGCCGACGCGCGCGGCCTGCTCCTCCAGCAACGGGCGATTGCCCCGCGACAGGGGCTGTGGAGCTTTCCATCCGGATACGTGGATCGTGGCGAGCAAGTCGAGCGCGCGGCAGAGCGGGAAGTACAGGAAGAACTCGGCCTGCCCGTCACATTGACCCACCTGCTCGGCGTCTACTCCGAACCGGAAAATCCGGTACTACTGATTGTCTATGTCGGTACCGTTCCCCCATCCGCAACACCCGTGATTCAGGAAGCGGAGATCACGGCGATTGGTTATTTCGCGCCCGAGGCGTTGCCGCCGCTCGCCTTCGATCACGACGCGCGGATCATCGCCGATTGGCAGGCATTCGTCCGCGACGGCAAGGAAGTTCTGCCCCGATGAAGGCCGAGAAAGTCAAAAGCACGGACATTGCCACGGTCACATTCGCCGGTGGCATCCTCGCGCACGATGTTGAAGCGATCGTCGGCACCGAAAAAACGCGCCTTCGCAAAGGCCACATCCTCACCGACGCTGATCGTCCGGCGCTCCTGGCGGCGCATCGCACGCTCCATCTCCTGCGCCTTGAACCGGGAGATGTTCACGAAGATGACGCGGCGCGACGACTCGCGCAGGCGGTGGCAGGGCACGGCATCCTGATCGGCGATTCGCACGAGAGCATGATGACACTCCGCGCGACCGAACGGGGGTTGCTGTCCGTAGACATTGGTCGGTTGCTGGACATCAACAGCATTCCCGACATGTCGGTTTGGACACTCTTCGATACCCAAATTGTGCGCGACCGGCAGGCCGTCGCCGGTGTCAAAGTGACGCCGCTGGTCACGCACGAAACCTTTCTCGGCGAAGCGGAGCAGATTGCGAGTAGCGATCCGGCGATCATCGCGGTCAAACCATTCGTTCCCCGCCAGGTCGGGGTGATCGTGCGGGAACAGTTGCTCCCTGCTGCCGGGGAACGCTTCCGTGAGGCGATCACGCGCAAGGTCGAATGGTTCGGCTCGCAGATCGTCGCGATGGTGCATCCCCCCGATGACGCGGACGGTGTCTCTGCCGCGATGCGTACCCTCACGACTGCTGGCGCAGACCTCATCATGTGTGCGGGTGTGACCTCGACCGATCCGCTCGACGTGACGGTACAAGCGCTCGACGCGCTGGGCGCGCACTGGGAAAAACGTGGTGTCCCGGCGCATCCCGGCAGCACGTACTGGCTCGCGCACCTCGGTGAGACGCCCATCCTCGGCATGGCGTCGTGCGGGATGTTCTCGCGCGCGACCGTGTTGGACTTGATCCTTCCGCGCTTTTTCGTCGGCGAGCGCGTGACCGCGCGCACCCTTGCCGCGCTCGGTCACGGTGGATTGCTCAACAAGGGGATGGCCTTCCGGTTTCCGGACTACGCCGGCCCGGAAATCGCCGCAGCCGACGAGTAGGAGATGATTTCTGAACCGCCAAGACGCCAAGAGGGAAAAGCGAAAGATCGGATTTCCTCTTCGCATTTTCTTGGCGTCCTTGGCGTCTTGGCGGGTTCATTTCCGGTGCGTTTTGCAATCACCTGTAGACGTACGTAAAGGAGCGACAGTGAAAACACTCGTCACGGGCGCCGCCGGCTACATTGGCAGCGTCACCACCGAAGCCCTGATCCGTGCCGGTCATGCGGTGATCGCCCTCGACAACCTCGAACTCGGCCATCGTGAGGCCGTCCATGAGGACGCGACGTTCGTCCACGCCGACCTGCGCGATCGCGACGCGGTGATGCGGGCGTTCGCGGAACACCGTCCCGACGCCGTCCTGCATTTCGCATCGTATGCGCTCGTCGGCGAGAGCATGGAGCGACCGGAACACTATTTCTCGAACAACCTCGTCGGTGCCTGCAACCTGTTCGACGCGATGTTCGCGCATGATTGCCTGCGTTTCGTTTTTTCCTCGTCCTGCACGGTGTATGGGCAACCCGACCAGATGCCGGTGACGGAGTCATTGCCGCGACGCGCACTCAACCCATATGGATTGACCAAGGTAATGATCGAGGAGATGACCGAGTGGCACACGCAGTTGCGCGGGCTGCGTGCGGCGATTCTGCGGTACTTCAACCCGGCGGGGGCGTCCGAACGATTCGGGGAAGATCGGGAGCACGAATCGCATCTGGTTCCCCTCGCGCTCGCAGTCGCGGCGGGGAAACGACCCCATCTCACGATCCTCGGGACGGACTATCCAACGCCGGACGGCACCTGCATCCGTGATTACATCCACGTCGTTGACCTCGCGGAAGCGCATGTTCGTGCCCTCGAAGCGCTCGAAACCCATCCGACACTGACCCTCAATCTCGGTACCGGAAACGGCGTTTCCGTGCGACAAATCGTGGATGCGGTACG
>JBBSFO010000718.1:0-2880 GCA_038238655.1 Thermomicrobiales bacterium
CAGCTACTGGTGGATCATGGTGCGGATGTGAACATCGCGGACAGCGGCGGTATCACCCCGCTCCGCCATGCGCGGGCGCGCGGCTTCACAGCGATTGAGCGCATCCTGGTCGCGACAGGGGCGATATAAGCGTTCGATTTCTCATCGCTTATTGCTTCCGCAGCGGCTTGCCCCAGACGACGTGTCCGATGACGTGCGTATCGAGGTGTCCGTCGCGCACATACGGTGCGACGGCAGCACGGAGTTCGGCGTCGAAGGCGGCGACGGCCTCCGGCGTCATCAGGTCGCGCGAGAAACTGCTCATCGAATGGAACCACTCGATGAAGTCGGCGACGGGTTGGGTGAGGATTTCCGGGTCCGTCGTGTAATCGCCGCGCTTCTCGAAGAGGCCGCGCCGCTCCAATTCGCCGATTAGATCGAGCGGCTGGAAATCCGGGTTGGTCGAGTAGCGCGGGATGATCGAGCGAATCGCCGCCTGCCATGGCTCATCCGGCGTCGGCAGATTGCAAATCGCCAGCGCGCCGTTCGGCGTGAGAGCGTCGGCGAAGCGGGGGAGCGCGACCGCCCAATCCATCCAGTGCAGGCTCGATCCTGCCGTCACCAGCGCGTACGGCGGGCGCAGCGGTGCCTCCTCTACGCTGCCGACGAACCAGTGCAGTCGCGGATCGTTGCCGCCGGGAAGCGTTTTTCCCACCGCAATCATGCCGGGCGAGACATCTACGGCGTCTATACGCGCGACATGCGCGCGCAAGGGACGGGCGAGGTTGCCGGGGCCGCAACCGACATCCAGCACAGCGCGCGGCTCGTCGGTGATCAGGGCGGCGAGGCGTTCAATGAGCGCGTCGGGGTACGGCGGTCGGTAGCGATACGCGGCGATGATCGAGGGATCGGCGAACCGCTCGGAATGGCGTGCGCCCCAGAACTCCGGCCTTGCGCTCATCGCTATCTCACTCCTTGCCGACGAGATACGTGTCGCGCTCCAATGCCACGCTCACCGGGCCGTCGAACGCTTCGCGCGCCTCGGCGATCATCGTTTCTGGCGGCACATGGCCCCAATAGTGCGTGAGGAGCAGATGCTTCACATCGCCTGCCTCTGTCGCCACCTGTGCCGCTTGCTGGGGCGTCATGTGGCCGACGGGCACGGGCGTTTCCGGCGTATCGAGCGTCGCTTCGAGGATCAGCAGATCCGCGCCGTGGGCGAACTGGATCAGACTCGCTACTGGCGCGCTGTCCGCGCCGTAGACGAGGACAGCGCGGGGGTCGTCACCGGGTGGCGTCACTTTGATCGCGTGGCAGGGGATGTAGTGTTTCGTCGGTGCAAAGCGGAAGTTGAGGTAGTCGGCGGCTTCTATTCCCGTATCGCTGCCGACGACGAGCGTGCTGTCCGTGTCGTACTCCGCGATGGCGAAGGGCGCCCAGAAATCACTGTCGCGTCCGCTCCCTTCCAGCGCTTCGGCCAGCCTTTTGAGAAATTCCTTGCCGTCCGGCGGGACGAACAGGGCGAGTCGTTCCGCGCGCGGCTTGCGCTCATCGCCGACGGGCGGACCGTATTTCAGGCCGTACGCGAGCGGCACGAGGTCGAGCGTGTGATCGGCATGCAGATGCGAGATGATGATCGCGTCGAGATTGCGCGGGTTGATCGCTCCGCGCAAAAACGAGAGCGACCCCGGCCCGCAATCGAGCAGCACATTGGCCGCACCGTAGGTGACGAGGTAGGACGAGCACGCGCCGCCGGGGCGGGGCATCGCCGCGCTACAGCCGATCACGGTCAGGTGCAAGTCAGTCACGTGCGGCCTCCTTCGTCGTGCTCCTTGATGATCGCCGCTGTCTCGGCTTCTTCCGGCGTGATCTCCGCCAAGTGCGCGACATCATTGACGGCGTGCAGCGTCACGTCATCTCCCTGCACCGTCAGGCGTGAGATCGAGCAGTTCGCGAGGACGTAATCGCGCCATCGCTCGGTGTTGCCGGTCAGGTAATGCGCGAGCACGATGCCGAGGACGCCGCCGTGCGCGACGACGATTACATGCTCGCCCGGATGATTTGCGACGATCTCTCCGAGCGCGTCCTTTGATCGCTGATGGAAGCCGCGCCGAGATTCGCCGCCGGGGAAGGTGTATTCCATCGTGAACCAGTTGTTCCGCTGGGCAATCGGGGCATCCGGGTAACGCGCGACGGCCTCATCCTCGGTCAGCCCTTCCAGATCGCCGAAATTAATCTCCATCAGGTCGTCGCGCAGCACCGGCGTCAGGCCGAGCGGAGCGGCGAGCGCCTCCGCCGTGTGACGAGCGCGCTGGAGCGGGCTGACATAGAGCGCGTGGACGGGCGGGAGCGTGCCGTCGAGGATCAGCGCGCTCAGCGCCCTGCCCATCGCCGCCGCCTGCCGCCTGCCGAAGCCGGTCAGTGGGTCGTCGCTCACGCCACTGAGCAGTTTGCGGACATTGCCCGTCGTTTGCCCGTGACGGACGAGTGTGAGCAGGGTCGGCTCGATGACGGGGCGAGGTGGGCGCCCATAATGGCGCGTCGTTTCAGGCATGCGGCGGCGTTTCCTCCGTTTCGGGCGTCGTGCCGAGGCGCGCCTGCCCGAACGGGCAGAGCGGTAGGAGCGGGCAACGGTCGCACTTCGGGCCGATAGCGTGGCAGATCCGTCGCCCATGCGCGATCATGTTGACGTGGAACTCGAACATTTGCGACGGTTTGAGCATCGCTTCGAGCACATCGTGCGCCTTGGCCTCGGAGACTTTCGGGCCAATCAGGCCGAGCCGCTGGGAGACGCGATAGACGTGCGTATCTACCGGAAACGCCGGCATACCGAGCGAAAAAAGCAATACAATCGCCGTCGTCTTCGGCCCGACGCCGGGGAGCGCCCTCAGCCACGCCTTC
>JBBSFO010000719.1:0-2872 GCA_038238655.1 Thermomicrobiales bacterium
GCGGTGCGCGGCACGAAGACGCTCTTTTTCTTCTGGGCGAGTTGGTGACGCTGCCGCGATCAGCTGCCCGGGTGGCAGCAATTTGTGGAGCGCAATGCCGACAAGAATTTCCGGTTCGTCTCTGTCGCAGTGGACAATCAGGGGGCGGACGCCGCCCGACCGTGGACGGAAAAGGCGGGTGCGACGTACCCGACCGTTGTTGACCGCGACAATACCCTCGCGGCGATCTACGATTACAAACTGATTCCGAACGGCATCTTCCTCGACGAAGAAGGGATCATCCGCTACATCAAGTTCGGCGGCTTCAACATCGAGAACGCAGCGGATGTCACGGCGATCCAGCGCCTGATTGATGGCGAGGTCGAGCAGATCGCCCTCGACGCGAAGGACGCACCGTATCACCTCAGCGACACCGAGCGCGCGCTGATTGACGCGCGGATGCGGCTCGGCGCCGAACTCTTCGCGCGGGGCGCGCGGACCGAGGCGATTGCCGAATGGACGCAGTCGCTCCATCTCGACCCGGAAAACCTGACGATCCGCAAGCAGATCTGGATGGCCGAGTACCCCGAGAAGTTCCACCCAACGATTGATTTCGATTGGCAGAAGGGCCAACTCGCCCTGGAGCGCGAGAGTGAGATCGCGCAAGGCATCTGCGGCCCGGATGGGTGCCCACTGCCACGTAGGTAACACCGTTTGACGATAGCAATGGCAAGGTGTGTGCACAAAGACCGCTTGCCATTGCTGCCGTCAAACGATGTTACCCCCCTTTGTATGCGCTCGGCCGCCACGGATGGAGATGCTCAATACGAGCCAGGCGCCGGACATGATGACCGTCAGGCCGAGCACGTAGGGCAGGAGCGACCAGAGGCCGATGGCGTGTGCGAGATTGCCAGCCAGCCACGGGAAAAGCGCCGCACCCACGCTACCGAAGCTGGCGAGAAAACCGACCGCGCTCGGCATCAGGCGGGCGGGAACGAGACCGGGCAGCAACGCGATAGTCGTCGGGTAGATCGGCCCAAGCGCGTAGCCGATCAGCCATAGTCCAAATGCCGCGACTGCGGGTAGCGGCGCGAGCCAGAGGAGAAGGACGCCCACTGCCGCCCCGATCAGGCACAGGCGAATGAGCGCCGCGTCCGCGATTGCGAGGCGTGCGGCAAGCCGGGCCAGCGTCAGTCGCCCAAGCGTGATCCCGAGCCAGTAGCCGCTCACCGACCAGCCGGAGATGAGGCTGCCGTGGTGCCGTACCTCGGTCAGAAAACTGTAGCTCCAACTGCCGACGCTCACTTCTGTGCCGACGTAGACGAGCATGAAGATCGCCGCCAACCGGACCAATCGGAGGCGGAGCGCGTCGGTCAGCAAACTCTTTCCGCTGGCCTGCGTGACCGGATCGCGTGCTCCGGTGGGGGCGGGGTCGAAGAGCGCGCCGAAGCCGAGCAGTAGCAGCAGGCTGCTCGCGCCCCAGAGAGCGTACACCGTGTTCCACGGTAGACCCGCCGCCAGCACACCGGCGGCGATGATTGGCCCAAGAAATCCGCCGATGCCGAAGAAGGCGTGCAGATTGTTGAGCAGCGTCGTATTCTCCGGTAGGCCGGTGATATATGTGTTGAGTCCGGCGTCCATGATCGCAAACCCCAATCCCAAGCCGACCATAGTCGCAAGGAGGGGGACGAAAGGCGGTCGCAAGCTGATCGTGGCCGCGCCCGCCGCGAACATCGCCGCCCCGAGCGCGAGGAAGCGCCGTTGACCAAGCAGCGCGACCAACAGGCCGCTACCGAATGCGGCGATGATGTACCCCGTCGTAATCGCGAGGAAGATCAAGCTGACGACGCTCTTGCCGACGCCGTAGTACGCTTGCAAACTCGGGAGCAACACGCCCGTCGCGCCATCCGTCGCACCGATCAGGATGAACGCAGCGAAGGAGAGCGCCACACGCCGCCGCAGCGCGGGGGATACCGACAGACGTTCAGGCATCGTGGCACGGGATGCTTCGCATGGTTGATCTCCTGAGCACATGGTATGTTCGGGCGACGCCCGGCGATTTTACGGGCGCGGATGCGGCGGCGCAAACACGGCGACACGGCGTACGATATACTGGACGATACGGTGACTCCGGCGAGCAGAGGGCGTCCGGCTTCGGGGACTTGCCGTCAGAAAGTGAGCCAACCCGATGGGTTCCGTTCTCCGTCCGCTCTTTATCTCCGCTTCCCGCTCGTCTCGCGCGGAACAATTGATCCGCTCTTCTCCACTCACGCAGCCGCTCGTTTCCCGCTTCGTCGCCGGTGAAACATTCGCTAATGCCCACACCGCCGCCGAAAAACTGGCAAGCAAGGGTCTGCTCGTCACCTACGACCACCTCGGTGAGGCGGTCGAGGATGAAGACGCAGTCCGGCGGGTAGTGGAGGAATACAAGACCTACTTCGCAGTCGCGTCACGCGCATCGCATTTCTCGCTGAAACTTTCCCAACTCGGCCTCAGCGTCCGCGAATCACTCGCGAAGGAATCGCTCATGACGCTCTGTACCGAGGCGGCGCGCTACGACCATCGCCTCCGCGTGGACATGGAAGAGTCCGCCACGATTGACGCGACGCTCCGATTGGTCGAGGCATCGCGCACGCACGGCGGCGATCCCGGCATTGTCGTCCAGGCGATGCTTCGCCGCGCGCCGGATGTGCTTCAATGGGCGATTGACCGCGATGTTCGTGTGCGGCTGGTGAAGGGCGCATACAAGGAACCGGAAGCGGTCGCCTATCAGGGGCGCGAGCCGATCCGTCGCGCCTACCTCGCACTCCTCGGCCCACTGCTCGCCAAAAGCCGCGCCCCCGCCGTCGCCACGCACGACGATGTGCTGCTCGGCGGCGCGGCGCAGATCGCC
>JBBSFO010000720.1:0-2867 GCA_038238655.1 Thermomicrobiales bacterium
ACCGCGCACCATGTGCTGGACGACCTCGTCCTTGTGCGCCATGACGGTGGTGAAGTCGAGCGTCGCCGGTCCGACCATCACACCGAACTTTCCGGCATCGTGGACCGTCCGCCATACTTCCGCCGTATGGTGCAGCGCTTTCGTCGGAATGCACCCCCAATTCAGGCAGGTGCCACCGAGTGGTCCGCGATCAATGAGGGCGACGGCGAACCCTTCCTGCGCGGCGCGAATGGCCGCGACGTACCCGCCAGGCCCGCCACCGATAATCGCAACGTCAAACCCGGCGTTCTGATTCGTATCTATCACACGCGTACTCCTCATTTTGTCTCTTCGCGGCGGTCTGTTCCGTTTCTCACAAGAGCGTACGCGGGTGCCGTGCGGTGGTCAAGGTGGTGCGACCCAGAGTTCGACGCCACTCGATTTTCCGTGGGCGACAACCTGTACCGTGCCGTGTGGCAGCGGCGAAAGAGTGACATGCAGCGTTCCGTTCGGCAGTGCGTTCGTATCGGGGAGGGCGATTGTCTTCCCGTCTTTCTGTGTGAACCACATCGCAACGCTTTCGCCGGGCTTGTACAATGCGGGGCTGGTGATCTCCTGATTGATGAGCGTGAGGTTCGGCAAGGCAGTCGGGCTGATCACCGTGACCGTGACGACCGGCTGGTTTTCGAGTATCGGGATCGTCGGTGCATGGAGGGTGATTGTATAGGTGCCAGGGTTTTTCGGTAACTCCACAGAAAAAGGGATCGTGACTGGGCCGCTCGCGATCATTGCGGGCAGGCTGATCTGTATGGGTTGGATCGAGATGTGTTTACCTGCTGCGCTGCTGATCTCGGCGGAGAAGTCGAGGCGACCGTGCGTGTACAGCATCCGTGCGGTCGCGCCGGGATTAATGAGACTCAGCTTGCCGGGCAGTTGATCGAGGTTTCCGGCAGGGTTGGTCGTTAGCATCACGCGCGCGGTGAGTGGTGGGGCGGCAGCATCTGGTTGGAGTCGGTACAGATCGCAATCGCCGATGCTGCCGAGGAAGGCGATAGACGCGGTACTCCGCTGCAACCCCGCAGTGATTTCGGCAAGTTGGCTCGGCGGATAGGCGGATCGGTGAATGAGGAGCGTTCCGATGCCCATATCGGCGAGTGCGCCGAGATCGTCCGGGCTGGGATAGTCGTTCCGCCCGACAAAATGACCCCGCAATTGGTAAGTCGCGGCAGGAATGAAACCGGAATGACCCCAGACGACATCGTGCCAGTGGTACGTCGAATAAAACGCAGTCTGGAGATCGGTTGCTGCTACCGGGAATTCCGCAACGATACCCGTGTTCGATTGTGACGCCAGCCAACGATAGGGCGCAAGGGTAGTCGCGGAGCGATCCACAGGGATCGTCGGGAGCGATTGGGAGGCGCAATCGACAATGACGAGTAGGGAGCCAACACAGGCGATCATGGGCGCGATACTCCGGAGTCGCGGACTGCGCCAGCATGCCGTACACCAGAGCCACGTTGCCCCGAGCGCCGCGAATGGACACAGTGCGAGCAGGACGACGGAGTCGAAGCGATCCGGGCCGCGAATGCCCTGATACCCCACGATGTGCTGATAGAGAAAACGGTATGGCAACGGCGTGCCCGACGTTTTGTCGTCCCATGTCGGCCCGAACGACAGCACGAGGCTGACTGCGCCAAGCGCGGCGAACCCTGCCATCCAGGGTCGGCGCACCGCCCGCAACCCCGCGATGCTCAATACTAGGAGCACGGCACCGGGGAAGAGCGCCGAATGCTCGGTCCCCGACGTCGGCAACCAACGATTCCAGAGATAATTCCCCGGTGTCACGGTCATATATGACAGCGTGTGCGCCGAATCGTCATATGCCTCATCAAGTGTGCGGACGATGTTGTGTTCGCGTCGAACGGTCAGATAGGGAATGTCAATCACGGCCACAATGACTGCGGCAAGCGCCAGAGCGGCGAGCAATCCGACAGCGGCGCGGGCACCGAACCGTCGTCGCTGGCGGATCGCCTCCACAACGAGGAACACGATTAGCGCCGTGCCGAACATCACCGCGTAATAGACGGACGAGAGCGCCGCGAGGGCTGTGGTAGCGGCGACGGCAGCGAAACGCCAGCGCGTTGGCCGCTGCATACATCGGAGAATCGCGAGTATCGTGAACGGCATCCACTGCATCGAGAGCACCTGGAGATGCGCGTTGTTGTCCATGCGAAAGGGCGCGAAGGCGTAGGCGAGACCGGCGAGAAAGGCGGCTCCGCGTATCGCGCCCAGGCCGCGACACAGCGCGTACATGGCGACGCCGCAGAGCGGGTACGTCAGCAGCAACGACGCGTTATACGCAAACAGCGCGTCGTGGGAAACGAGCCAAAACGGCCAGGCGATGATCGCTTGAGGCAGGAGCAATTCGGAAAATGCGAGGCTGCGCAGGTTCGGCGCGAACATATTGCCGTCGTAGAGATGCGCCGGTTGTGTGACGAGCGCATGCTGCACCCATCGCAATGTCCATGCGTTGAGGAGTGGATCGCCCAGGGTGTCTGCAACTGCGGAGCGGATATGGGAAACCAGCGGCCAAAGAAGAAGAATGGTGATCACGGTATACAGCGATGGAACGATGAAGTACCAGCGGTTGCGTACCGCAACGGCGCGTATCTGTGAAATCCGCTCTGCGGTCTGGCGTGGGGGCTGCGCGGCGGTGAATCCCATGCGGGAGGCTACCTCCGGCATCATGTACGGTGAAGAAAAGGTGGTCGGGGAGAGAGGATTCGAACCTCCGGCCTCACGGTCCCGATCCGTGCACTCTGCCAGGCTGAGCTACTCCCCGAAGCCTGCGGCAGCATAGCACACGAATTGGCTGTTGCCAACCCCCT
>JBBSFO010000721.1:0-2854 GCA_038238655.1 Thermomicrobiales bacterium
CATCATTGGCGAAATCGTCACGGCGGTCGGCAGCCTCTTGTGTGCCGTCGCGGGGTCGTTCTGGCTACTCATCTTCTTCCGCTTCATCGGTGGTATCGGTGCGGCGACCGTCCTCACCGGCGCGCAGGTCGTGCTGGCGGACATCACCACCCCACAGACCCGCGCGCGGATGATGAACATCTATCAGGCGATCTTCCTGTGCGCGGTCGGCATCGGGCCGTCGCTCGGCGGCGTCGTGGCGGACGCCTTCGGGACACCCGCGCCCTTTTATGCCTTCGGCTTCCTCAGTCTGCTCGCCGGTTTCGTTTGCTTTCTCCAGGTGCCCGAAACGCGCCACCTCGCCCTCGCTCGCGCCGCCGCGTCGTCGCAACCTGCGATGACGATGCGGCAGGCGCTCGGCATCCTGCTTCGGACGCGCGGCTTCCTGCTGATCGGCTTCGTAACCTTTGTGCAATACTTCGCCCGCACGGGCGCGCTCTTCAACATCGTGCCGATCATCGGTCGCGACTGCCTCGGCCTCAGCGCCTCCGCGACGGGCTTCGCGATCAGCATCGCCTCGCTGATGAACTTCGCGACGATCCCCCTCTCAACGATCCTGATGGGCCGCTGGGGGCGCCGGGGCGGGATCATTCCGGGCACGATCGTCTGCGGCGCGGCGTTTGCCTGCTTGGCAGTCGCGTTCAACTATCCTGTTTACATCGCCGGGATGTTCCTCTGGGGGATCGGCGGCGGCGTGGGCGGTTCCGCGCCCGCCGCCTATGCCGCCGACATGGCGCCCTCCGGTGCGAACGGGGTAACGATGGGCATTTATCTCACCCTCGCGGACGCCGGGTACGTCGTCGGCCCATTTTTGCTCGGCTGGATCAGCGACATGGCGGGCGCGGGCACGGCGCTCTTCATCACCGCCGGCTTGTTCGCTATTGCCGTCACACTGTTCGCCCTCTTCGCGCCGGAAACGGTGCATGGCCGCAACCGGCGCACACCCAAAGAAGTTGCCGCCGTGGCGGATTAACGCCGTCCTAACCCCTTGATTGCGTGTTGATATACCGCTCCAGAAGGTCGTAGGTGCGGACGGCGTTCTCTCCTGCCGGTGTATAGACGGCAGCGACGAGGTCGGTCGCACCGGCACGAGCGAGCGCGCGGAGGGATTCGAGCACCGTCGCTTCGTCGCCGACGAGCGCGACATCCGCCGGCCCGGCTGCACCTTCTTTGTCGAGCACGGCGCGATACGACGGCAATTGCCCATATCGCGCGAAGGTCGCATTGACCTCGGTGCGTACGGCTTCGGCGTTGTCCGTCACGCAGACGGGAAGCCCGGCGACGACGCGGGGCGCGGGCCGACCGGCCGCACGCGCGGCGGCGGTGATCGTCGGGACGGCGTCATTGGCAAGGTAGTGCGCGCCGCCCATCCAGAGCGCCGTCCCATCCGCCTGCCGCCCCGCGAGCCGGAGCATCTGCGGCCCGAGCGCGGCGACGAGCACTGGTGGCGGTGTGGCGTCTGCGACAGTGATGCCGAAGTTCGCGATCTGGAATTCCTCGCCCGCGAACGTCACCGGCTCGCCGGATAGGAAGCCGGTCAGGCAGGTCAGGTACTCGCGCATGTGGCGGATTGGGTGCGACCAGTCAAATCCCAACCCGGCTTCCATCACGACGCGATGGCTGAGGCCGATACCGAGAATCAGTCGCCCTCCCGTCGCGACATTCGTCGTCAACGCCTGCTGTGCCATCGCGACCGGATGGCGCGGATACGTCGGCACGACGAATGTCCCCAGTTCGACCGTGCGCGTGTGTTGCCCCGCGAGCGCGAGCAGGGTGAGCGCGTCGTACCCACGTGGCACATTTGCGACCCAGATGCTCTGCATTCCACGCTCCTCGGCGCGCGACAGCTCCGCGAGCAAGGTCTGCAAATCCATCAATACTCCAGGGTTCGGAAGGATGACACCGACTCTCATGCATTCCCCTCGTGTGTAATTCGGTATCGGGACAGGACAGCTTGCGCAGCGATTGTCGCACCCACTTCGCGGGATGGGAACGGTGCCCAGCATGGTGGTGATACACTCGGGCGCGAGTGAGGGAGAAGACGGCAGCAAACAGGAGCGACAGGGATGGACGACAAGCCCGAGGGTGCACGATTGGGTTGGCGGGTGCTCGAAACGCACTATCCGCTAACGACGCCATTCATGCGCGTGCGGCAGGATCGGATACGGATCGCGGACAAGGGCGAGGCCACGTATACCTATGACGAACGTGCGGACGCTGTCGGCGTCGTGCCCGTCACCGCCGATGGGACGATCCTACTGATCCGTCAGTACCGCTATCCAATTGATGCATGGTGCCTAGAAATTCCGGCGGGCGGCACGCGCGACCATGCCGGTTTGACGCTCGAAGCGGTCGCGCGGATTGAACTGGCGCAGGAAACGGGCGCCACGGGCGCGACGATGCTGCTTGTCGGCTCGTTTTTCGTCGCCTGTGCGTCCCGGCAGCAACGGTTCCATGTCTTTCTTGCCCTCGATGTCGAGTGCTCGGCTGCGCGCCAGCCCGAAATGACGGAGCAGATCGAACTCTGCCCAATGCCTGCGCGTGACGCGCTCCATCTCGCCCGCACCGGACAGATGCCGGAGGGCCAGAGCGCCCTTTCTCTGCTCTTATGTGAGGATAGTCTGCGGCAACGCGGCTACCTCGACGGAGCGTGACAATGTTTGAACCGCCAAGATGCTGTGTTCGCCCTAACCCCCCAGCCCCCTTCCCCGGTGGTGGCAGGCTTCCAGCCTGGGAATAACAGGCTGGAAGCCTGCCATCGCTGAAAGATTGTCCATCTACCCGAACATACAAGACGCCACGGACACCAAGAGGG
>JBBSFO010000722.1:0-2853 GCA_038238655.1 Thermomicrobiales bacterium
TCGAGCGGCGCGTGCTAACGTACACGCCGGGGAACCCCGCCGGATTCGCAGTCGAGGCAGGCAATGTCGGCGCGCATTACTTCCAATGGCGCTACCAGTCGAAGCCGTCCACAGTGGTAGACACGAACGCCGGCATTGGCCCGATTCCGACGACGAATGTCTTTGCAGGCAAGTACAATCTCACGCCGGCCGATCTGCCCGACCGCTTCCAGTTTCAACTCGACGGTGAGGCGACGAATGGCCTGGTTGCGAAAAACGACCCGGATCCGAGTTACGGGACGTATCTCAATCAGTGGCAGCGCCTCACCGGCCACCGTCGCGTGTTTATCCGCACTGAGGTCGGTGGCCAGGTGTCGGCGGTCCAGTCGCTCGTCTCGGTCTTCCGCTCGCCGGATGGCGCGTACGCCGCGCTCACCTTCAACCACGATCGTGCCCGCAACCAGCCAAGCACGTCGGTACTGGACGGGGTCTTCGGCACAAATTCCTATCTCGTGACTGACCACTCCACGGACGGTGTAACGGTCTTTTCGCTCGCCTGGCAACAAGGGAATGTCCTCGCCAGCATTGATGTCAATACGCCGACACGCGGGGGCCTGACCGCCGTGGATATCCAGGACCTTGCGGCAAAAGTCGCGCGCCGCCTCGCGGCCGACCTGCCGACGAGTTGACGGGTGCGCGGTTATGCTGTCGCGCGGCGCTGGGCGCTTATCGGTGTCGCGATCATCGGCACGGCGCTCGCCGCGCTTGCGCCACTCGCTACGACCCATCGTGCCGCCGCTACGGTCCTCTTCGCCTCCCCGGCGTTCGGCGCGGCATGGTCGCCGGTGGACGAACCCGTCGCGTCGGGCGCGGTGCAACGGTCGTATCTCTGGGGCGCGGGGCCAAGTAGCGCAGGGCTTTCGGAGCCCTATCGCGACGCACCGGGCGGCACGCGACTCGTCCAATATTTCGACAAAGCACGCATGGAGATGACTGATCCGGCACGCGGCACGGTGACGACGGGGCTCTTGACGCGCGAACTCGTCACGGGGCACATTCAGGTCGGTGACAGTCCGGCGAGTATCGAGGTACGCGGACAGGGAAGCGCGACCGCCATTGTCGGCGACGCGTCGAACAACGCGCCGACGTACGCCCAACTGCGCGAGCGCATTGACCGCTCGCAACCCGACACCACCGGGCAATTCGTCACTGACATGCTCGCGCTGCCGCCCGGCGCGACCGCTGACACTGCGCTCGTCGTGCAGGCGAATGGGATGGCGCGGGCGGCAGACGATCCGAACGCGCAACTCGTGCATTTCGTGCCGGAAACCGGTCAGACGATGCCGCAGGCATTCTGGTCCTATCTCATGGCGGGCGGCACAGCGCTCGACAATGGCGCGCTCGTGGATCGTACGCCGCTCTTCGACTGGGTCGCGGTTGTCGGCCTACCGATATCGCCCGCGTACTGGGTAACGGCGCGCGTCGGTGGCGCGCCCACAGCAGTGATGCTCCAACTCTTCGAACGTCGGGTACTCACCTACATGCCGGCCAATCCGCCCAATTTCCGCGTCGAGATGGGCAATATCGGCCAGCATTACTTCCAATACCGCTATCTCAGCCCCAGTGCCCCGCTAACACCAATCTCCGTCGCGCCTGTCCCGGGATCAACAACCGGTACACCGAAGCCGACTGCACCCGACCGAGCGACGGCTACCCCGGCGATCACCGGCGCCGGGCCAGTGCGGATCGTGGCGATTGTCGCCCGCCCGCCGAATGGCGCGGCTGATCTCAACGGCGAGACCGTCACGATCCGCAATGACGGCCTCGCGACCGTGGACATCACGCGCTGGACATTGTCGGATGCGGGCGGCAAGAATGCCCTGCTCTTCCCATCGCTCGTCCTGCCACCGGGCGGCATAGTCATCGTCCATTCCGGGCGCGGCAGCCCGACGGCAACCGATCTCTACTTCAACAAGAATACCGGTATTTGGAACGATACCGGCGACACCACCACCTTGCGCGACGCGACCGGCGCGACAATCAGCGTCTACATGTACGGGAAATAGGACGGTGCGATGAAGTTCGGTGGCACAGGGCGAAAAACTGTGAAGCAGGTCATAAAGCAGTACGAAGTTCCGCCCAGAATTCGCTGACGTACCCCTGAAAAGAGGACATCGCTGCGAGACACGCCCAACTCGTCTTCGCGAGCTCTGCGCGTCTTTTCTCCACCGCCGCGATGGCCTTCTCCGGCTGTCCTGCCGCCAGTTCATCCAGCGTTGTGCGGATCGCGTCGAAGTCGTAGCCAGCCTCCCTGAGTAGAACCACGACGCGCAGACGACGCATTTGCTGATCGTCATACACACGATACCGGCTACGCTTGTCGCGTACCGGGTGCAGAAGACCCTGTTGTTCCCAGAAACGCAGTGCCGAGACGCGCACACCCATGTGCTTTGCTGCCTGTCCCACGCGGAGTAGTTCTGCGTGACAGGCATTGGCCGGAGGAGCGGATTGCGTGGCTAATATGCCCAAAGCTGTCAGTGTCTGCTCAACCTGAAGGCGTTTATTGGCGAGTTCAGCGTGGCGCTCATCAATCAGCGCGAGCGCGACGGAAAGGTTGCCCCGGTGCACTGCCTGCATCATCGCCCGCGTCCGCTGCCAGCCATAGCCACCGACCAGCGTTCGGGCGGTTTTGAGTGCGACACGATGTTTCTGCGTGTAGAGGCGATAGCCGACATGACCTGCCCCCCGAAAAGATGTCCAGCGAATATGAGAGACTCCCGATGAACGAAGCGATCTCGGGAGGGAAAGCATGCGCAAGAGTCAGTTCACCGAAGCACAGATCATCGCGATCCTCAAACTCGTCGAGGCTGGTCA
>JBBSFO010000723.1:0-2842 GCA_038238655.1 Thermomicrobiales bacterium
GACAACCGCAAGCACGATGCTAATCGGCACGAGCGCGAGCAAGCCAAGCAGTACCTTTATCATCACCGATATCGGCTCCGCTTCCCGTCGAACTTCCGTCTTCTTTCCCATGGTCCGTGCTGCTCCTTATCCGCTCCCATAGTTCGTTCCCCTCTCATCGTATCAGGGGTTCCAGCATGTGCCGCGTGGGTATTGTCATCAGCAAGGGAACCTAACCCCCGGCCCATTCCCGCGAGGAATGGGCCGGGGGTTAGGTTTATTCGGAGTGTCATCTACCCATGTACCGACCGCTATGGTAGCCTACGGGTATCTTCCGTGCCGCTTCTCAAGGAGGCAACCGATGGACGTTTCCCGGCTTCGCGGATCAATTGTCCCGATCATTACCCCGTTCGACGACGACGGGCGGATAGATGAGGGCACGCTGGAACGATTGATTGACTGGCAGATCGCCAGCGGCAGCCACGGTATCTCCGTCACCGGGACGACGGGCGAGCCGAGCGCGCTGTCGCTTGACGAGCGCCGCCGGATGCTTGACCTCGGCAAGGCGGCGGTTGGTGGTCGCGTCCCCTTCGTGCCCGCGACCGGTACGAACAACATTGACGAGACGACCGATCTGACGCGGTACGCGGAACGACTCGGCGTGGACGCCGCACTCGTGATCGTACCGTACTACAACCGTCCGTCGCAGGAAGGGCTGTTCCGCTACTTCCGCGCGGTGGCCGAGCAAACGGCGCTGCCGCTCATCATCTACAACATCCCCGGCCGGACGGCGACGAATATGGCCCCCGAAACGATGGCGCGCCTGCGCGCAGCATGTCCGAATATTATCGGCGTCAAGGAGTCGAACAAGGACTTCGAGCATACGAGCAAGGTACTCCACACCTGCGGGCGGGACTTCCTCGTCTATAGCGGCATTGAACTGCTCTGCTACCCGATGCTGGCGATCGGCGGCGTCGGGCATGTAAGCGCGACCGCGAATATCCTGCCGCGCGAAGTCGCCGCGCTCTACGATCTGGTCGTCGCCGGGCGATGGCAGGAGGCGATGGACCTCCATTATCGCCTCCTACCGATCAACGAGGCGCTTTTCCTCGAAACCAATCCCGGCCCGCTGAAATGGGCGATGGGCGAACTCGGCTGGATCGCGCCGCACTATCGCTTGCCCCTCTGCGAGCCATCGCCCGCTAATCAGGAGAAGATTCGTGCCGCGCTCGCGCAATGCGACACGACCAATGCGCCCGTCGCAAAGGCGGTGCGTGCGTGAGGATTGCTCGCTTCGTCATCGCCGGTCGCGTCCACGTTGGAACGGTCACGGACGATGGTCGCCCGGTGGATACGGCAGGCCACGTCCACGCCACGGACGCGGTGACTTGGCTACCGCCCGTCGTGCCCCCGAAGGTCATCGGCCTCGCCCTGAACTATGCCGACCACGCCGCCGAATTGAACAAAGTGGACTTGCCGGACGAACTCGCCAAGCCGAGCGTTCCGGCACTCTTCTTCAAGCCCCTTACCTCGCTGACCGGCAACGGCGCGCCGATCGTCTACCCTAATGGCGCGCAGTATATGCACTACGAAGGCGAACTGGCCGTCGTCCTCGGTCGGAGCGGGCGCAAGATCCGCCAGGGCGACGCGATGGATTACGTGAAGGGATATACGATCGCGAACGACGTGACGGTGCGTGACTTCGTGCAGAACTTCTACCGCCCGCCGGTCAAGGCGAAGGGTTTCGATTCCTTTGGCCCGCTTGGCCCGTGGATGGTGACGGCGGATGCCTTCGGCGACCCGGCGAACACGACAGTGCGGACATTCGTCAACAACGAATTGCGGCAGGAAGGCAATACCCGCTTTTTCATCCATTCCATCCCGGCGATCATCGAGTACATCTCAGAATTCATGACACTCGAAGCGAACGATGTGCTCCTGACCGGAACGCCGAAAGGCATCTCCGCCATCCATCCCGGCGACCACATCCGTGTCGAGATCGAAGGCATCGGCGCACTCGAAAACCACGTCGTGGCGGAGGATACGGAAACCAAATGAACCGCAGAGGCGCAGAGGACGCAGAGAAAGCACAGAGAAGTGCGGTAGGAGAAGTCGTTGTTTCTTCTCCCCTCTTCCCTCTCTGCGTTTCATTTGGTTAGACAAATGGAGGCACGCAGATGGCGACGACGGTCGCACCACAGCAGGAATTGGGCACCCGCACGGTCGGACACTTCATTGACGGCCAGTTTGTCTACGACGCGAACGAGACGTTCGAGACGCTGAACCCGGCGGACAATACGGTGATCGCGAAGATCACCAAGGGAACGCAGACCGATCTGGATCGGGCAATCGGTGCTGCACGAAAGGCGTTCGATAGCGGGCCGTGGCCGCGCATGAAGCCCGCCGATCGCGCCCGCATTCTCCGCAAAGTTGGCGACCTGATTACCGAGCGCGCGCCGGACATCGCCCGCATCGAGACGACCGATACCGGATTGCCCATCGCGCAGACGGGCGGCGCGCAGATCCCCCGCGCGGCGGACAACTTCTACTTCTTCGCCGAAATGGCGAACCACATGGATGGCGCGGCGTACCACAGCGCGGACTACCTCAATTACTCCATTCAACGCCCCGCCGGTGTCGCCGGGTTGATCACGCCGTGGAACCTGCCGTTTATGCTCACCTCGTGGAAGGTTGCGCCCTGCCTCGCCAGTGGCTGTACGGCAGTCGTCAAGCCCGCGTCGTGGACGCCCTTGTCGAATGAGAAACTGGCCGAGTGCATCCGCGATGCGGGCGTGCCGGACGGCGTCTTCAACCTCGTCTATGGCGCGGGTGAGACAATCGGCATGGGGATGGTCAAAAGCCC
>JBBSFO010000724.1:0-2840 GCA_038238655.1 Thermomicrobiales bacterium
ACATTAACGGCGATCTCGCCCGCGCGATCCACGCCGACCGGGCTGGCGTCGCCCGCGAGCAAGTGGGAAG
Source organism: Thermomicrobiales bacterium (assembly GCA_038238655.1). GTDB lineage: Bacteria > Chloroflexota > Chloroflexia > Thermomicrobiales > JALYUS01 > JALYUS01. The sequence continues at coordinate 71 of JBBSFO010000724.1, forward strand.
GCGGGCGCAAAGTCTGGCGCAGGGTACGAACGATCAGACGTGGCTCGTCGGGAAAGGCGAGGAGGGGCACCATGCAGGTGGCGAGCAGTCCTTCCGCCGCGCCGCCGTTGGCGAGCAACGCCGCGAGGGCAAGCAATCGCCGCGCCGGATGATTCGCCGGGCGGACGCGCGCCGTTTCCCAATCGGCGACGGAAAGCGCGACCGGTCGGCCCGTTGCTTGCCACATATCCCGCAAGACATCACCGTGCAGCAGGAATCGTGGAGGAGCATCAAGAAAACCGCTGGCGCCGAGCAGGAGTGCGGCGGCGACCTGCTCGCGTCGTTCGGTGGGGGCGTGGAGGACCGCCTGCTCCAGATCGCGGAGCGGGAGGAAGGCGGCGAGCGTCGCCATCGGGGCACGATTGGCGCTGTAACCGAGCGCGTCGAGCAGGGCAGCGTAGAGGACATCGCCGGGCGGTACGGCGGCGAAGCGCGCCTCCATCGCCGCCGCCTTGAGTGCGAGGCGTTCGTCGCCCGCCCGCCCGAGGACGCGCAACAAATCCGCCGTGCCGGTCGCCAGGAAGTCGCGGGCGCAGGGAGTATCTCCGAGGCCACCGAGCGGCGCGCTGCCGGCGGGGAATGCCGCCAGCGACCCGGCGAGCAGCGGCGCGAGAACAAACGTCGGCAACGTTCGCCCGTCGCGCGTCCGGCAGGGCATGCCATCATCGTCCAGGACGACATGGAGAATGACGGGATTGTAGGCGGGATCGAGATGATGCCCATGTGCCCGCCAGTCCGCCGCGCGCCGGTGAATTTCGACCGCGCCGGTGATCTCCTGGTCGTCGAGCACGATCCGCGCGTCCGCGAAATCCGGCCCGAACCCGGCAGACCACCGCCCCCGATAGCGCACGGCAACCGTCCGCCCATCCGTCGTCCGCCACGGCCCCGGCACAAGCCACTGCGCCTGCCACACCTTCGCCAGTGTCAACTCCGGGATCGTCATCGTGGGCCGCGCGAGCGCAGAGGACACAGAGGACGCAGAGAGCGCAGAGAGACACAAAGAGAGAAATAAAAAGGAAGCATTTCCCGCATTATTGCATGCACCGCATCCTCCGGCCTGTTTTCATATTCTTTTCTCCCCTCTGTGCTCTCTGCGTCCTCTGCGCTTCGTCCCTCTAGCGGTGGTAGGGCGGGATGGTAGGGAAGGCTTCGGTGCGGCGGATGCCGGGGCCGAGAGCGCCGGAGCGCCGGAGCGGGCGGCGCGGCTCGCGCAGGAGGCCACCGACAAAGACCGTCAGCAGGCCGAGGACGAATGCAGTGACGAAGAGCGTGCGGAAGCCGTTGCGATCTACGATGATGCCGCCCGCGATCAGCGCGCAACTGCACAGGGCGAGCAGGCTGTTCGTGAAGCCGACGCCATCTGCGTAGGCATTCGGGGGGAGGATGTCGAACAGGAAGCCGCTCTGTGCAACGGCATTCGCGCCCATCGCTGCGCCGATACAAACGAAGACAGCAATAAAGACGCGCGCGCGGGAAAGATCGCTCGTGAAGTGACCGGCGATTGGCTCCGTATCGAAGAGCACCGGCAGGACAATGGCAATGAACGCCGCGAGAGCGCGACAAAGCGCGCCGAGTTGGAGCAGCAGTTTCGTTCCCGTCAGCCGGGCAAGCCCGCGCCAAAGGTAGATCGTCACAGCGCGGGTGACGATCACGGCGATCACATAGATACCGACCATGTCGGCGGAGACGTTGAAGGTCCGCAGCGCATAGACGACGAAAAACGGTTCGGCGAGCGTCGCGACCAGTGCGATGATGCGAAAAAAGAGATAGCGCCGGTAGGTCGGCAGGCGCAGCAATCCCGGCCCGGCGCGCAACCAGGCGAGGGGCGGGCGCGGCACGAGCGGTATGCGGCTCCCCCGCTCGGTGAGCGCGACGGTCAGGAGCGCGACGCCCAGCAGGGCGAGAAAGGCGACGAAGAAGAGATACAGATATTGGCGCGGGAAGTCCGGGCCGTGGACGAGGATGCGCCGAACGAGGAGGGCGGCGAGTACCGATGCGCCCGTGCCGGCGAGCGCTTGCCAGCGGACGAGCCGCCCCCGCACCCCATCTGTCGTCGTGCGACCCGGCAATCGCTGGCCGACGAGCGTCGCGAAGCCGCTCGCGCAACCAACCATGCCATAGAGCACAAAGAAGGTGACGAGCAGCCGCTTCGCCGAGCCGTCCGCTCGATCCGCGCCGACCAGGGCAAGCAGCCCCATCGCCAGGGCGCGCAAGATTGCGCTCATCACGGCGAGAGCAATGAGCCGCGTGCGGTTGGCGATGGCGCTGCCGAGGATCGCCACGGGCAACCCCCACGCGAGCGCCGCGACGACCGGCACAAGGGCGACGAGTTTGTTGGAATCGCTCACACGCGCGACAAACGCCGCGACGACGACTGCCGGGAGCAGCAGCGCGTCAGCGAAACCGCTTAGAGCGGCAATCGCCACGCCGAGCGGTAGGTTGCGGCGCAAATCACCGGCGCTGAGCGCGGTACGTGGTCGGAACCAGCCCCGAATGCCGACCCAGAAACCCTCACGCGGCTCGCGTACGAGCGCCCTTTGGGCAGGATGAGAACTGAGGACAGATAAGGGCTGATTGGCATCGGGTGGAGATGCGTCGGCATGACCGTTCGGCGTGCTATCGGGCATGTCTGCCGTCATGGCGGGTGCATCAGGTGTCGCCGCCTCGCCCTCCAATGCCGGATAGACGGCGTTCGCGATAGGGGAGTCTTCGTGTCGTAGCGGCGTACGTG
>JBBSFO010000725.1:0-2826 GCA_038238655.1 Thermomicrobiales bacterium
GGAAAAGAAAATGATCCGGGAACCAGAGCGAGTCGAACCCCGCCTGTTCCGCATGCGCGGCGAGCGCGAGGATGCGCGCCCACTCCGGCCTGCGCCCCTCCGGCCCGACCTGCGCGTGCTGGAAGAACAATCCCACCTTCAATGGCCGCTTCGTGGCTGATGTCGTGGACAACGGTGCCCTCCTTCGTGCGGGACGCGTGCGACGACGAACCCATGCATTCGTCGTGGTGCGTTGTGCAGCGATTTCCGTGCGGCGAGTATCGGTCATTGTCGGCGCGAGGGCAAGAACCGATTTCGTAACGCGTGCGGTAGAATACCGCCAGATAATCGCGGAGGGAGAATCGAATGGTTGATATCGGCATGAACGAAGGATTGGAAGTCCGTCAGAGGGGCGACGGCCCGTATTTTGTGCTGTGGCCATTCGGATCGGGGCCGCAACAGGGGAACTATTATCGGGTCGCGCTCGAACCGATAGGCGACACCGTGCGCGCGACCGTACCGGCGATGCCCGGCTTTGTTGGTGAAGGGGCAAATAATGAGCGGGCGGAGCACGATCTCGGCACGAAAATTAGAGCATACCTGTATCGGTTGAAGGATTTCCTGGACGGTGGAGTGCCGCTGCTGCCGCAATATATCGGCCCCGACCCCGACCATCCGGGCGACGATGCCGTCGGTGTTCAGCCGGAAGGTATCCCGGTTTGGGCGATTATCGGTTCGATGAAGACTGCCCCAACCCCGGACGGGCGACCTGGGTTTTACGACCGTTTCCTCGATGATACTGCGATTCGTCGAATGGCCAGAGAGTATTGCGTACCTGTTGAAGCAATACAGGCTGCGGTAGCGTATTACTACTGGCATACTCCGGCGATTGATGTGCGCATCGAAGCAAACAACGCGGCGGCATGACGCCCAGTGGCCGACTTTTACCTGGATCACAATGCGAAGCAGCAAATCGCCGATGAACTCCGGGCGAGGGGCCATACCGCTGTCACCGCAAAGAGCCAGAAGCGCGACCGTGCGAGCGATCCTGAGAACCTGCTGACCGCCGTGCGGCAAGCCCGTATTGTCGTCACCTACGACCGCGAAGAATTCCGCATGCTCCACGATGCCTGGACCCGCTGGCAAACGACACCGGCACACTTCGGCATCCTTATCATCCGCAAATCTGGTCACCGGAGCGGGCGGCGGAGCAAATCGGTGCCTTTCTTCGCGGCCACCCGACCCTTCGGAACGAGTTGTGGGAGTGGAGAGTAAGCACAGGCTAGACGCGCTTCGATCCGATCTTTCCTGTGGGGAGCATGTGACGACGAACCGCCGCAAATAGGATCGTTTCGGTGATATGGCAGGCATGCGCGGCGATGATCGTTATTGTCGGCGCGAGGGCAAGAATGGAAATGAATCTACTCGGTGGCTGTGGCAGTATCGAATGCCTCAGTCAACAGCCGCGAAATCGCTGTATCAATGTCGGGATTGCTTAACTGGATACCACTCAGCGTACGCTTAATCCCTTGTCTCGCATAGTTGTCAAGGCGACGCTCTTGGCCCACGAAGAATGGGGATATTGCCTCGCCCACGATATTGCGTGCGGGGGATGGCAGGGGCATCCACGCACCCCACTCCGTCTTGGACGCTTCTTCATCCCAATTCCAGTATCCCTCACGGAGATGAGGATTCTCTAAGGCAGCCAGTTTTTGTGCGAGTCGAACATCGAGTAGCGGATCAATATCTTGGCCCGACTCGCGAAGGCGTTGTATTTCATGCTGGGCGAGATCGCAGATGAAGCGCTCCAGGAGACGCCCCCATGTACCGAGCCAAAGCACAGTAAGTTCGGTGCCGACGATTCCCTCTCGCTTTCCACGAACAATCTTGCCCCGTAATCGCACACGACACATTGTCATTCCACGGGAGTCCATGAGTGCGTCAACAGGCTTCTCCCAACAGACGAAATTATGCTTGCGCATCTCATCGAGATCATTGACGCGATACGTCCATCCCGGCGTGATAAGACGGTACGAACTACCGGGCAGATTGATCCGCAATTGCCGCACGACATGCCATACCAGCAGTTCTTCCTCCCCGCCCATCACGATCTCCTCTGCGAAAATGTAAAGCCGTTGGCATCGCCCCTACGGATCGGCATGGAGGGTCTTTTCCAGCAGTTTGACGCTCGCGTAGATGGCGTCAATGGCGGGGGTGGGGGTGTCGGTGAGGCGGCCGAGTTCGGCGACGGAGCCGACGATGGCGTCCACTTCGGTGGGGCGACCGGACTCGATGTCCTGCAACATCGAAGTCTTGTGCGCGCCGACTTCTTCCGCGCCAGCGATGCGCTGCTCGATGGAGATCGGGAACTTGACGTCCAGTTTTTCCGCGATGGTCTGCGCCTCGGTCATCATCGCGCGGGCAAGGTCGCGGGTGGGCGGGTATTGGCAGATGTCCACGAGCGTGGCGCGGGTGAGGGCGCTGATCGGGTTGAAGGCGAGGTTGCCCCACAATTTGACCCAGATTTCGGCGCGGATGCGCGGGCGGACCGGCGCTTTCAGACCGGCGCGGATCAAGGTCTGCGCGAGTGATTGAATACGCTCCGTCTTCACGCCGTCCAGTTCACCGAGGGAAAAGCGGTCGCCCTCGATGTGCCGCACGACGCCCGGCGCGGCCAGTTCCGCCGCCGGGTAGACGACGGAGGCGATTACGCGGTCAATCTCCGTGTGCGCCTCGACGATGCCGCCGGGGTCCACGGATTCGATGCGCGTCCCCTCGTACGGCCCTCCGTGCTTGCGGAAATACCACCACGGGATGCCGTTCTGCATCGTCACGACCAGCGTTTCC
>JBBSFO010000726.1:0-2823 GCA_038238655.1 Thermomicrobiales bacterium
GGCCCGGGGGGTGGAACGATCGTGATCGTTGTCGTCGCCTTCTGGAGGCTGACGCGGCCGATCGCCGTGACGGTATATTTGCCGTACGGGATCGCGCCAGTCGCGAATTCGGTTGGTAATACGAAGATCGAATTCGTAAATTGGACATTGTCGGTCCTGCTGCCGGTCGTCGTCGGGTAATTCTGGGAAAGGTCGAAGAGCAGCTCGAAGTAAATGCTGCCGGTGCCATCGGCGAGCGCTTGGTCGGTCTGCGCGCAGCAATCATTTCCTATGGTGTTCGTCACTGCGAAGACTCTGCCATCCGGGAATGTCAGGTAAATGCTCACCAGTTCACCGGGGCCGAAGCCGTTGCCGACAAACTCCTCCGAGCCACCGTTCTCGATCTTCGAAGGCGTGACCTTGATCGCGTTCTTCTTGTTGACAATGACCGTTTCGCCGCTCGCTTTCAGCGTTGCGCTGGTCGTTGCCGCACTCGCGGCAGTCGTCGAAAGAGCCAGGAATGCAGCGATGAGCATCGCTACACCGAGATACCACGAAAATCGTGTTCGTTGCATGTTGTTGCCTCCATCCTCAGATTGTTCAGTCGTCGCAATCGTCGGTGGACGGTGGTCCATCCCCCTTGCGTCCTGTTCGCTCCTCCTCCACCGGCGGGAGCGCACCGGACATGGTGGGCTGTAGCCACCACGCGGACGCGCACCCGCATGCCTCCCCTGTCTGCCCGCTCCCTTCCTGTCATATCGCGCACGACCACACAGTCCGAACACAACGTCCGAACACTTAATCACTATAACGGATAAGGTGACAAATGGTTACATGCAGGGCATATATCTGTCTTATTCAATATACACGTATTCGTGCCATTGTTTTGATAATCAGCGAACTGGACATAATCTGTTGCTCGTGGTTCTGTCTTCCAGGCGCATGCTACGGATGCATGTGACCGCACGGGGCGATGAGGGGGTATACTGCGGCACGATGATTGTACGTACGACAGGACGATGCGAAGGATGAACGAGCGGCGACGGCGATTGATTGTCGCAGGGGTGACGACCCTCGCGATGCTGTTGATGATCGTTCTCGTCCTCGGTATCACGCTGCGCGGGCGTGGCGCGCCGTCCGTCGCACCCCAGCAGGACATCAACCCGACGGGCCGCGAAACGCCGCGTAGTGGCTTCCCTGCCTTCCCAAATATCCCGACAGTGACGTCCGGCCCATCGCCGACACCGCTCCCTGCGCCGCCGCGCGGCACGGTCGTCTATGAGCGGGGCGGCACGATCTACCTGCTCGTGCTCGGCGCGCAGGAGCGGACGCTCGTCCCCGCCGGGAGTCAGCCGAAAATCGCGCCGGATGGCTCGCGCGTTGTCTATGTTGGGCGCGTCGGCGGTACGGGGAATGAGCTGCTCGTCGTGGATACGCGGTCGCGCCAGGTGTCGCGCATCACAGATCAAGCGCGCGACCCCTCCCTACCCGCCTGGTCGCCGGACGGTCAGCGCGTCGCCTTCCGTGCGGTGGTGAATGACACGACGGAAATCTTCGCGATCAATACCGACGGCACGAATCTTCAGCAGGTGACGCACGGACAAACGGCGACCGATGGCGCGACGCAGCCGTCGTGGGCGGGGGACGGCGCGACGATCTACTACAAGAATTCGGGCGATGGCGCGTTTTATCGCGCGCCGGTGGCGGGCGGCGCGCCGACCCGCATCCGCGCGGCAAGCGGCATGCAGTACGACTTGACACCCTCACCGGATGGCAAATCGCTCGCCTTCACCGAGCGTGGGCCGGGCGAGCAGGAGTTCGCGCTTGCCACGATGAACGCGGACGGCACGAACGCGCGCCGCGTCGCCACGCTGCCGACGATCACCGCCGCCGAGCAGTTGGGGGGCATCGCCTGGTCCCCGCTCGGCAACGCGATCCTTGTCGCCAGCGGCGGCTCCTTCCGCGCGGAAGTCTACGATCTCAAGACCGCCCGCCCGACGACCGCCGTCGCCTACGGCGCCTGGCCCTCATGGGTCGCCACCGAAATCAACGCGCCGTAAATCTTTGGAGCAAAGGGGACAGGCGTGCAAGAGGGCGGAGTTCACGGTCCGGTCGTGAATATCGTCGGGGAGCAGGTCGCGCTCGGCCCGCTGCATCGTGATCTGCTGCCGCTCGACTATCGCTGGACGGGCGACCTCGCCACGTTGCGAATGCAGGGCATCATCCTCGCCCCCGTGACGATGGAGTGGATCGCCGCCCGGTACGACGCCGGTACGCGCGACGACAGCCTGATCCTCTTCGCCATTTACGAGTGCGCGACGATGCGCCCGATCGGCGTGACGAACCTCCACAGCGTGGATACACGCAATCGCACGGCGGAGTTCATCATTTTCATCGGGGAGCAATCGGCGCGCGGCAAGGGGTACGGGACGGAGACGGCGCGGCTGATGCTCGATTACGCCTTCACCGCGCTCGGGTTACACAATGTTATGCTCGCCGTCTACGCCTACAATCCGGCGGCGCGGCGCGCGTACGAGAAGGCGGGCTTCCGGGAGTTCGCGCGGCGTCGCGAGTCCGTCTGGATGGGCGGCAGACTGTGGGACACGATCTTCATGGAATGTCTCGCATCGAGCATTACAGCAGCGCAATGAGGGTCGTGCAGAAGCGCTCGATCTCGTCTTCACTGTTGTAGTAGTGAACGGAGGCGCGGACCATCGCCGAAAGGTTGCGCGATTCCATGTCGAGGCGTGTGCCCGCGCGCGTCGTGAAGGAGAGATTGATGCCGCGTGCGAGCAACGCGTCCACGAGCCACGCCGGGTCGTGCCCCGCGACGGTGAAAGTGAC
>JBBSFO010000727.1:0-2806 GCA_038238655.1 Thermomicrobiales bacterium
CGCATCCGCGAACGGCATGATCTGCATCTCCACCCGCCACGAGGGGAAGTCGCCCGCCGCGATCGCCGCGCGCAGGTCGCGGCGGTGGAAGTCCGGATCCTCGGCGGTCATCGCCTTCGCCTCGGCGTCGGTGAAGTTCTCAACGCCCTGCTCGGTCTTGAAGTGATACTTGACCCAGAACCGCTCACCTGCTGCGTTCACCCACAGGAAGGTGTGGCTACCGTAGCCGTTCATGTTTCGCCATGTCTTGGGTGTCCCGCGGTCGCTCATCAGGAAAGCCACCTGGTGTGTCGCCTCCGGGGAAAGTGACCAGAAATCCCACTGCGCGTTGTTGCTTCGCAGCCCGTCTGCGTTCATGCGCTTCTGCGAGTGGATGAAATCCTGGAACTTGGACGGGTCGCGCACGAAGAAGATCGGCGTGTTGTTGCCGACCAGATCGTAGTTGCCCTCCTCGGTGTAGAACTTCAGGGCGAAGCCGCGCGGATCGCGCACGGTGTCGGGGAAACCCTGCTCGCCGGCGACGGTCGAGAAGCGCGCGAGGGCGGGCGTCCGCTTGCCGACCGCGCCGAGGAAGGCGGCCTCGGTCCACTGCGTGACGTCGGCGGTCACCTCGAAGTAGCCGAAGGCGCCGCTGCCCTTGGCGTGGACGACGCGCTCGGGGACGCGCTCGCGGTTGAACTGGGCCATCTTCTGGATCAGGTAGTGGTCCTGCAGCAGGAGGGGGCCGTCCACACCGACTGAGAGGGAGAACTCGTCGCTCGGCGCGGCGATGCCGGCGTCGGTGGTGGTGATCGGGCGGGGGTACCGGTCCGGGTCGTGCTTCGTCATGGGGGTAATCCTTTCCGTGGTGAGGCCCGGTGCGGCGAGACGAGCGTACGTCCGCGCCCCAATGCTGTTCATCCTCAAACCCGTCGTGCGCTTGCGAGTTACCTTCTACCCATCCGGCTTGAGGATGCCGACCGCCGCTCGCTGCTCGTGCCATGCGTGCCAATCATCATGTTGCTGTTTGTACTCGAGACGCGGATGCTGTATCGCCTTGCTATTTCCCGTCTCGTCTACCCGCGTCAGTGTGCATCGTTTATAATCACGCTCGTAATCACGCTCCGCAATCGTGGCATCAATCGCTGCGTCGGCAGTGGCGAATGGCCCCGCCTCCGTCGTCCAGTTGCTGCCCCCTTGCGCGACGGAAAACTGCATGGCGAGGTAGTACCCCGGCTCTTTGTCATCCATCTACGATTCCCTTCTCACGACGGTTCCTGCTCGTTCACCCTCGGTAATCTCTTGCCCGCAAGATAGTCGCCACCGCCCACCATGATACCGGTTCTCCAACCAGTAACTTCCGCCTGATTGCTTTTTTGCTCATCTGCCACAAACTTGAAAAGAATATCGAATGGACTGCATCTCCCAGTCGATCGCGAAGGCAGCCATGCCGAATCCTTCTTTGGCGCGCGCTTGCCAGCACTGGTCGCGCCGCGTCGCCGCGCTCCTCCACCCGCTCCTCCGCACGATCGAACCGTTCGATCCAGACCCGCCGCAGGGTCTGTACGGCTGGCACTTCGCGCAGCCATACGGGGGCAGAGAGTGCCTCCAGCAGTCGATAACCATCGGCGGCGATGACCGTCGCCAACTCCCGCCGCGCCTCGGGTTTCTCGGGGAGACGGGTCTCATCGACCCATGGTCCGTAGCGGTCAACCCACTTCCGGGTCGCTGTGTGCCCGCAGCCAGTCCGGGGCGACCACACAGTGAGGCAATTCAGGGCCGCGCGCATCGTCTCGCCGACGCATTCGAGGCGATTGACGGCGCGGATAGCCGCAAGCATCCTGCCCCGAGGGTGCCCGGTCGAGTCGGTGCGCTACTTGCCCCGCGCATTGAGCAGCTGTGCGCGCGGAAGTGTTCCAGCAGCAGATCGAGCATCCGCTGTTCCAGTCCACCCGAAACGAGGCGGGTGCGGGACTCGGAGAGCACCGAGGAGTCGAAGCCGGGATCGTCCAACGCAAGCGACAAACGGTATTTCCAGTCAATGCGAGCACGGACAGTCTCGGCCGCTTGTCGGTCGGAGAGGCCCTCGACGTACTGCATCACACAGACCAGCGCGAGGCGCCAGGGCGAAACGACCGGGCGGCCACGGGCGGGGAACAAGGGCGCGAACGCCTCATCGGTGAAGAGGGTGCCAATCTTATCACGCATGCGCATACAGGGGTTGCTGCGGCGGAACGCGGCACGGGCAATGCGGGCGGTCTGCTCGGGAATGGGAGCGACGGCGTGTGGGTGCAGCGACATGATGCCCCCTTCCGTTTCGTTCGCGGGCGAGTGTCTGGCTGCATCCTATACCGAGAGAGGAGATGGCGGAAAAATACCGCGACTACCAATCGTCAGCGATTTGCCAGCGGTATCCGGGTTTGGTGATGAGATACTTTCCGCCCAATCGCGTAAGATTCCTCTTATGAGGCGGCCCGTTGGAATGCCGCGCAATGATGGAGGGTGATCGTGAATGCCACGCGGAATCGCATCGAGGGTGAGCCAACTCACGTGGCGCAGGAGTCCGGGCAATGCCCACCGAGCGACCGTGACGCTCCCATTGTCACCGTACGCGCGATCACAAGCGACAACTGGCGCGCGGCACTTGACCTCACCGTCTCCCCGGAACAACTGCCTTACGTCTCCGGCTCGCCCGCCCCGGTGGCTCTGGCGCTCGCCAAAGCATATATCAAACCCGGTGGTACGGCGGTGACGCCCTTCGGCATCTATGCCGATGAGCAGATCGTCGGGTTTTTCGCGCTGATTCATGAGCCGGGGCGCGATGATC
>JBBSFO010000728.1:0-2796 GCA_038238655.1 Thermomicrobiales bacterium
CAGCACGCGGCGAATCGGCACAATGATTGGATCAGTGACCCGGATCAGCAACGCGCCGATCGGCGTGCGGCCGGTCGGATCGAACCACGAAAAGAGCGCGCGACCGATAATTGCGAACTGCATCGCCACAAGGATATAGGAAACAATACTGAGGAGGAAGACCATGGTGTAACGTACCTTATCCTCTACGATCCGCGCCCGTATCCTGCGAGGCAACAGAAATCGTACCCCCGCGTACGGGTGGTGTCAATCAGCAGAACTCTGCACAGTACGCGAGAGCTGCGGTCTACCCCTTCCCCGTGCGCTCCACTCAATCGTCTGTCGGTCCGATCTGGTACTGACCTCGACCCATCACTGCGCGAACGCCGTGTCGTGTGCCACATCTTCCGCCGGGCGCGGTTTCCTCGACATCGCCCCCGGAAACTGGAGCGGAGATGATTCGTTACTGACTACTCGCTTCCGGTCGCACCCGCGTGAGGGCGGCGTTGTGGACGGTGATGACATCGCGACCGAACTCGACGATCTCTTCCAAGGGCAGGACGTGTGTCGCTGCACCGATGCCGAGAAAGCCGCCTTGTGGGGCGAGTTGAAGCGCGGTAATCGCGCCGGATGCCTCGTCGAAGAGCACGTCGTTACCATCGCCGATCACCTCGCCCCCGGTCGTGACGACGCGTTTCTTGATATCGTCGAGCGTCGCGGTCGTGGTGTGCGGCACGCTTTCCGCGACGACGATGCCGCTCTTGTCCCGGATCGTCACGGCATCGCGTCCGAACGTATGCACTTGATCGAACGGGACTGCGGAGGGCTTCTCCCGGTTGAAGATGCCGCCATCGCCGCCGATCAGGATGCTACGTACCAGACGCTGGACGAGGTCAAGTTGGAGGTTGGAAATCGTCCCCATCTTCTCGCCGTCCGCGACGCTGACGACCGCACGACCAATCAGGGTACGTGCGCTAATCACACTCATAGTCTCGTGTCCCTTCCCACATGCACCCCAGTCAAGGGGCGCGACAAACTCCCGTCCCTTCTTTCCGTGCACATCGCGTGCCAATGCTTGCCATCCAACTGCCGCAGGCTGTCTACGGATGTTCACATGTATTTGCGCGCGTTGGGAAGCACGCGAGCAGCCGGAGATGGTCTATTCGATGACGATGTCGAACCCACTGAGGAGCGCCACCGCTTCCGGGAGCGAGAAGCGCGCTTTTGTAACGGTGTTCGTGGCCGGATTGATCGCGTAGTTCGTTGCCCGCCGGAAGTCGGCCTTCGTGAGGTTGGTGTGGTGGAACTTGCTGTCAGTGAAGTCCGTTTTGGTACAGGTCGCCTCGGTCAGGTCGGCCTCGCGGAAATCTACCTCGCGCGCGACACAGCCCACGAACCGTCCCCGGCGCAGCGTTAGGCCGAAGAAGGTCGCGTAGTTGAGCAGGCAATCGTCGAAGTGCACCGACAGGAAGAGTTTGGAGATCACCGCATCTCCCGCCTTGGTCCAGTCCACGCCAAGCAATTTGGAGGACGCGAACCGCACATCGGTGAACCGGCTTCCCGGCGTCTTCACCAAACTGAGATCGCATCCGGTGAATTGGCAATCGGTGAACGAGCAATGCGAAAAGGCGCTTTCCGTGAAGATGCACCGGTCGAAGTGGCATGCGGTGAAATCGGCGCGGGTAATTGTTTGCGCCGGTACGGCGAGCATCGTGAATGTTTCGCCTTCGTACTGCTGTCCATCCTCGATTGCCGTCATCGCATCTCCAAATCCACCCTCAAAGAGAACGTAGCGCAGAAGACACAGAGGGCGCAGAGCGCGCAGAGAAGACAAAAGGGGCTTTCTCTCTCCGTGTTCTCTGTGTCCTCTGCGCGCTCCGCGTTCACTTCTTCTTCCCTCCTGGCGTCTCGGCGGTTCAATTATCTCCTATGAAGGAGATGCTACAGGACGCCGCCAAGGAGCGGCAGGACAAGGTTCGCCCACTCGCGACGGAGCACGTCGCGCAATGGATCTGTAGCGACGATGCGGATCAGCCGCCGGTGTTCCTCGTAGCGGCGGAAGTCGTCGGTTTGCGCCCCGACGACTTCGTGCCACGGCATCAGTGGCGAGAAGCCGATGGGTGGACGGTCGAACTCCACCCAGACATCGGCGGACCATTTTTCCGGCTTCGGGATGTCAATCAGCACATCGCTGTCGTGTACTTCCGTACCCGTCATGTGCGCCGCCATTTCGGCCAGCGTGATCTCGGCGGCGCGGCGGTCGCGCGGGCGATAGTAGAGCGCGCCGAGCCGCGGGTAAAGGTCGCCCGCGCGCGCGGAAACATCCACCGCCCGCTTGTGGATGCGGCGGGAGCGGAGCGCGGCGACGAGCCGCCGGGTCGCGGCCGGCATCTCCGGCTGGCTGAGGAAGGCGAGCAGCGAGGCGTCATCGTGCGTCGTCAACTCCTCCGGCGCGATCACGCCCACTTCCATCGCCTCCTGCACCGCGCGCAGCAGCATCGCCATGCAGGCGCGGTTCGTGTGGTGCCAGTAGACATTGTCGAACATCTCCTGCCGCGCATTAATCAGCGAGTGCAGCGGGCTGATCCCCTTGTCGTCCACGACGATGCGCGGCGTGCCGTTCACCTCGCGCATACAAAGCGCGTCGAGCAGGCGGGGCGTGTCCACGCGGCCGTACGGCACATTGCAGGCACGGGCATCGCGCGGCAGGTAATCGAGTTTATCCATGTCTAATGCGCCGGAAAGCAAACCACGAATCAGCGCGTCCTGCGGCGTTTGCGGTGGCCCCGGCGGATCTATAAAATCGGCGACGCGCCG
>JBBSFO010000729.1:0-2794 GCA_038238655.1 Thermomicrobiales bacterium
GGGGCGGTGGGGCAGGGGCGGGGGACTTTCGGGGGGGGGGGGGGGTAGTTCCCGGCGGCCGATTTCGCGGGCCCCCACCCCCCCCCCCCCCCCACCGGAGTGGGACGCAGGATCAAGCCTACGCTCCCTTCGTTCTACGCCACGAGATCGCGGCCAATCGGGAAGACTTCGTAGGCACGTTCGTCAATGATCGTTTTGAGGTGTTGCGCGGCCTGCCAGCATTCCTCGTACGATGTGTAGAGGGCAATCGGCGCGAGGCGGACGATGTTCGGCGGGCGGAAATCGGGGATGACGCCTTTCGTCTTGAGCGCCTTGGCGATCCGCGTGCCCTCCGCGTGTTCGACGGCGACGTGCCCCCCACGCCGGGCATGATCGCGCGGCGTGCCGATGCCGTAGTGATACGGCGCATCGGTGAGACCCATCGCCTCGATCAGCGCGATCAGGTAATCCGTGCGCGCCAAAGACGCAGCGCGAATATTCTTGATGCCCGCTTCCGCGAACATCGTCAGCGAACCGTGGAGTGGCGCGGTACTGAGCAGCGGCGGCGTGCCGATCTGCCATGAACCGGCATTGCCCGCGCCGGTGAAGCTGTGGGACATATCGAACTGCGTTGCCTTGTCGCTGCCCCACCAACCGGCCATACCGGGCGCAACGCCGAAGTGCTGCCGGTTGATGTACAACCCCGCCGTCCCGCCGGGGCCGCTGTTCAGGTATTTGTAGGTACACCAGAAGGCGAAGTCCACATTCCAGCGGTCGAATTCGTGTGGCACGAGGCCGACCGAATGGCAGCCGTCTATACCGATCAATATATCCTGCTCATGCGCGGCGGCGGTGAGACGGGCAATGTCCAGCAGTTGGCCGCTGCGGTAATACACGGCGGGTAGGATAACCATCGCGACCTCAGGCGTCATCGCGGCGATGATGTCATCTTCCTCGATCAGCCGCCCATCCCGGCTTTGCACGACGACGAGATCGTCAGTTGGATCGCCGCCATGCAGACGGATCTGGCTCTGCAAGGCGTAGATGTCTGAAGGGAAATCCAGCGACGTGGCGATGATCTTCCGCCGCGCGGGCGTCGGCTGGTAGAAGCCGGCGACGAGTGTGTGTAGATTGACCGTCGTACTCGCCGTGACGATCACCTCGTCCGCTTGCGCGCCGACGAGCGGGGCCATCAGCGCGCCGAGCGATTCGGTGAGCGTGAACCAGGGCGGATCGGCATTCAGCCACGCCTCGATGCCCAGCGTCTTCCATTCTTCGAGCACGCGCAGGAGCGTGCGTTCCGCGTCGCGCGAAAGCAAACCGAGCGAGTTGCCGTCGAGGTAGATTGTGCCGGGCTGGGTATAGAATTGGTCGCGATATGACCGGAGCGGGTCGGCGGCATCGCGGCGGTGCGCCGCGTCGCGGCTGGTATCCATCAATAAGGCTTCCTTTCTGCGGGCACGATCAGGATCGGGCACCGGGCATAGTGCAGAATGTGCGCAGCGATGCTCTCAGACGCTGTATCGTCAAGCATAGCACGCGTGCCGCCGAGTATGATCAGGTCCGCACCCTGCTCGTCTGCCACTTCGAGAATCGCTACGCCCGGTGAGCCATCCATGATGAGGTGTTCGACCCGCACAACACCAGCGGTACGGATGACCGCGCTCGCCGCCTCAATCGCCGCTTGCGCCTCCGTCCGCAGCCGTTGGTACGTGGCCATCCCTTCCGTGCCAAATGCGAAGCCCGCACTCGTATCCATCACGGCGAGGATCGCGACCGTCGCATCTGTCGCGCGGGCGAGCATCGCGGCATGCGCCGTCGGTGCCGTTGAATCAGCCGAGCCACCGACGGCAAGCAGAATAAGGCGATAGCGCGGTACCTGAATAGTCACAAGTCGGTTACCGCTGAGAGGGGATTGAAAGGTGAGCAGGATAGCATCATGCGCTCCTCGTCAGGTATCGTCATTGCCCAATTTCATGCCATGTTCATACAGGCAACGCGCGATGCCCGTCAAGCCGAGACCGCATACATCCGAATGCGATGCGCATTTGTAGAATAAAGTGACGCGCGGTGCGTTTGAGTCGGTAGAGATGGCGAGAATGTCATCGCGACGGGTGGTCGGCACGATTCGTGCGTAATGCCCAGATGATCGAATGGTTCTCACACGTAGAGCGGCATCGGTGCGGTTCTGCGATCATACGATAAGGGAGTACAACCGATGGCAGCGAAGCAACAGGCGCTCTACGTCGTCAATCACTTTGGCAGGGACCATTTCATCTGGGCGGAAAGCGCCGCCGAGGCGCGCGCAGAGGCTGCGAAGCCCGTGCCGACGCAGTTCGTCGCCAACCTCACTGCCCCCGGTGCGGCGACGGCAACCGCCGCATTTACCGGTAGCGTGGATGCGGTGCGAATGGCGAAGCAGACGGCATCGCGGTAGGGGAACCTCACCCCCCGGCCCCTCTCCTTTGCTGACCAGCAAAGGAGAGGGGGAGAAAATGCGATCAAGAAAAAGGGCGGACACATGATCCGCCCTTTTTCGGTGCGTTTGTTGTGATTGCTCCCCTCTCCATCGCGGTTGCCCTTTGGGCAGTGAGAGGGATTGGGGTGAGGTCTCCTAGCCGCCGAAGGCCTGCCAGGTGCCGTTCTTCAGGAGGACATAGACATCGCCACCGACGGAAAGGATCGAGCCATTGTCGAAGACTTGGATCGTTCCACTTCCGCCCGATTCACCAGGGCTGGTCGCGTAACCGAGTTTGCTTTGCAGTTTCTGCGCGGTCCAGATAACGCCGAACGCGTTGACCGGCTTGTAGAGACC
>JBBSFO010000730.1:0-2791 GCA_038238655.1 Thermomicrobiales bacterium
GGCCCTCGTCCGCGCCGACCTTTTTGCCGAACGGGCGGCCCGCGCGCGTCCGCGAGGTCTGGCGGCAGCCCGATCTGGCACACACCTTCGAACGGCTAATGGCGGCGGAGCGCGGCGCGGCGAATCGCGCGGCGGGGTTGGAGGCGGCGCGGCGGCTCTTCTACGAGGGCGAGATCGCCGAGGCGATGGCTCGGTTCAGCGCCGAACAAGGCGGATTGCTGACTGGCGACGACCTGGCGCGCTTCCGCGTCGGCGAGGAAGCGCCGGTTTCGGTGCCCTATCACGACTACACCGTCTACGCCTGCGGACCGTGGTCGCAGGGACCGGCCCTCCCGCAGTCGCTGGCGATCCTCGCAGGCTACGACCTGCCCGCCCTCGGCCACAATAGCGCGGACTACCTGCATGTCGTCGCGGAAGCGCTCAACCTCGCCTTCGCGGATCGCGACAAGTTCTACGGCGATCCCGATTTCGTGGATGTGCCGATTGAGGGGCTGCTGTCGCCGGGATATGCCGCGATGCGACGCGCGCAGATTGACCCGGCACACCCGTGGGGCGAGATGCCGCCGTTCGGCAATCCGCTTCCCTTCATGCGAGCCGCGACGCCCGCGCTCGATCTGACGCCGTACCGGCCCGAACTGGTCGCCGCGCCACCGGGGCCGGACACCGCCTACTGCTGCGTCGTGGACAAGGACGGCAACGCCTTCTCCGCCACGCCGAGCGACAGCGCGATGTCCAGCCCGCTCGTGCCGGGGTTAGGCTTCGCGATGTCCTCGCGCGGGTCGCAATCGTGGCTCGATCCACAGCACGCATCCTCGCTGGAGCCGGGCAAGCGCCCGCGCCTGACGCCGAACCCGGCGCTCGCGCTGCGCGACGGCGACCTCTTCATGCCTTTCGGCTGCCCCGGCGGCGACGGTCAGACGCAGGCGATGCTGCAAGTCTTCCTCAACTGCGCCGAGTTCGGCATGAACCCGCAGCAAGCAATCGAGCAACCGCGCGTCATCTCCGAATCCTTCCCCAATTCCTTCTGGCCGCATGGCTACCATCCCGGCCTGCTCAACATCGAAGGTCGCATCCCCGCCGACGTGCGCGACGACCTGGCACGGCGCGGCCATACCGTCAATGTCTGGGAGGATTGGAGCGTCGCGGCGTGCAGCGTTTGCGCGATTATTGTTGATCCCGAAACCGGCACCCGCGTCGGCGGCGCCGACCCCCGCCGTGAATCCTACGCGCTCGGTAGGTAGACGGAGACCGATTGAAGCGCGTTACCGGGGCGCAGGGCATTTCGCGAGCAGGCCGCCGTCCACGATGAGGGGCGTGCCGACAACGAATGAGGACTCATCGGAGGCGAGAAAGAGGGCGGCGCGGGCGATTTCCAGCGGGTCGCCGACGCGCCCGACCGGGGTTGCTTCCGCCACTTCGCGCGTCACCGCCGTCAGTTCGTCCGCCGCGACGCCATCTCACAGTAGTGGCGTGTCGGTGCTACCCGGCGCGATGGCATTGACGCGGATGTTGCGCCGCGCCAGATCGAGGCCGACCGCACGCGTAAAGCCAAGGACGGACGAGATATTGACAATCGCACCGCGCCTCCGCTGCAGCATGTGCGGCACGACAGCCTGCGTGCAAAGGAAGACGCTCTTCCACCCGCCTTCGGGGCGGTAGTCGTACCCCACGCCGAACTGCCGCCGGAACACGTCGGTGAGACGGGCGAACAATTCGCGCTCGGTCAGGCCGGGGCGCAGGATGTCCGGTACGCGGTCCTGCATCCAGACGCCCGCCTGGCAGGCGCGGCGCGTCCGCTCTATCTCCTCGGGGGTGTGGACGCTCATCCGGTGGCGGATCACCGCCGAACCATCCACGAATTACGCCTGCGGCAGGAGATCGCGCAGGCGGAGGAAATCATTGACGCTCAGGCCGAGGGTCATGCAATCCCCCAACTCGAAGCCGAGCCGCCCGCGCGACAGCCCGAGTTCACCGAAGATTTCCGGCATCTGCGCGACGTCCCAAATCTCGCAGCACGGCCACGGCACACGTTCGACGATGGCGCGGATGTGCGTCATCCAGGTCGAGCGGCGCGTCGTATTGAAATGCTTCCCCCAGCGGTTGGCGTCATGTCAAGATAATCGCCGGTGGGGGTGAGGATGTACCACGCGGAACGGGATCCGCAGCGGTCGTGCCATTCGTGCGGCTCGGTGAAACTGGTGAACCATTGCCCGACCGCGCTGGAGGTGAGGACCAGCGCGTCCAACCCTTCCCGCACCATCCCCGCCCGCGTCTGCTGGATGCGCAAGTCGTATTCCGCTCGCGAGAACGACGGTTCCAGCGGGTAGCCGGGGTAGTCGGTCCAGGCGTCGTAGAGACGGGCGAGCCGTGCATATTCCATGCTGCTGTCCCCTTCCGTGCCGGATCAAACACGAGGCCGGGAGTGATTTCGGGGTATCATAGCGCGTCGCCCGGTGAACCGGCGACGGATCATTCACCGTCATCGCGTTTTCGTACCATTACTCGTAAGCGTAGAGGGAGCACCACTATGGAACGCCAACCGCAGCCTGTCGCCGATGGGGAAGATGCCTCGTACGAGCCGGTGCCGCTCGATTTCCAGCGATTGCCCGTCGCGGAAAGCGTCGCTCACTCGCGGGCCTTCCTCGCCACAATGCGCGCGCGTCACAGCGTGCGGATGTTCTCGACCGATCCCGTTCCCTACGAACTGATCGAAAACGCGGTCGCGGCAGCGGGCACCGCGCCCTCCGGAGCGAATTGCCAGCCGTGGACGTTCGCCGTCGTCGCCGATCCC
>JBBSFO010000731.1:0-2790 GCA_038238655.1 Thermomicrobiales bacterium
CACCGGCGGCGTCTGCTCACCATCGGCCCAACCGAGGCAGGCGGCGACGCCGCTACTCGTCGTTGCGACGGCGGGGAACCCGGCCTCGACCACGATCCGGGCGCTCGCCGCATCCCACGCACTCGGCAGCACGAGCGGTTCCGGGGCGTGATGCAGCGCCCGCAATGTCGCGGCACGGGCAGCGAGGAGCGCGGAATCCTTCGCATGCGCGGCGTGCGACCACGGGACCGTTGCATCGTCTCTCGGTATCGTCATCTATCCGCCAACCCTTCGTGAAGAGAAGACCGCGCCACGGCTGCCATAGGCAACGGCGGGCGCTCGTCCCAGTCGTCGCGCCGGATCGAAGTCGCTCAGATTTCGGCCCCGCGCCCATAATACATCGTGTCCTCGCGCGAGCCGCCCTGCCCGTCGCCGGCGGTGTGATACTCGGCGATCAGTTCGATGGAGCGCAGGTACTTCACCATCTTGTAGCCCAACTGCGTCTCGACCCGCAGTCGCAGCGGCGCGCCATACAGCAAGGGCAACGTCGCATCATTGAGGTCGTAGGCAAGAATCGTCTGCGGGTGCGTCGCGAGCAGCATGTCGATCACCTCGTAGAATGGCCGACGCGGTTTGCCGCCATACGTGAACTGATCCAAACCGTACGAGGTGAATTTGAGGTAGCGCGCCTCGGGCAGCGGTTGGCAGCGATTGAGGATCTCGGTCACGCTCACTCCTTGCCATTTGCCGACGCCTGACCATCCCTGCACGCAGTTATGTTTCGTGATCTGTATCTGGATGGGCAGCGCGCGCAGGTCATCAAGGGAGAGGCTGAGCGGCCGCGCCACCAGCCCGCCCACTTCCAATCGCCAATCCCGGAAACCGTCCTTCGCCAGCGCGACGAACGCCGGGCTTTCTTCACTCCCCGGTGGCGCACCGTTGACCCAGAGATAGGGCGAGATGTCCGACTGCCGATAATGCTGCCCCGACGCCATGTTGTGCAACGCAAGCGTCCTGATCGGCGCTTCGATGTGGTCGAGGGCGATCTGCACCCGACGCTTATGATGGAGGGAGTACCATGAGGTCCAGATATAGATAGCCAGGACGATCAGCAGGGCGACGATCGCGATAGTGACGGCAAGCCGGAAATTCCCATCTGGCGTGCCGAGCACGATGTTGCCGATGTTCTCATGGACATGGACCACCAGCACGAGGGTGACATGCAGCACGACGAAGACCGCGAACATCGCCATCGAGAGGAAATGGAGGCTGCGCGCCACCTGCCGCCCGCCGAACAGTTTGATGTACCAGGGGGCGCTGGCGGCGATCGCGGGGGACATGGCGATGCCGGTCAGCAGCATCGCCGGCCCGAGCACGAAAACGACGAAGGCATAGGTCAGTTGCTGCAAGGGATCGTAGGGGCGGAAGTCAGCCAGCGGCGGCACCTGGAAATGCAGATAGGTCACGAGTGCGTGCCACGCCCCCGGGAAGATGGACCACGAGGTCGGGATGAGGCGTTGCCACTCGCCCGTCGTGAAGAGCAGGACGACATAGATAATGCCATTGAGGAGCCAGAAGATGTTGGAGACGCCGTGCCAGTGGCGGCCGAGACCGAGATTCTTCTTGCCGGGGAGGGCGAGCAGCGGGGAGATCGCCATCTCCTCATCGCGCCCCGTGTAGACGACGCCCGGCTCGGTCGGCACTTTCTTTTTCGTGAACCTGATCCACTCCGACCCGGGAGTACAGCCGTCGTTCCAGTAAAAGCGCGGGTGCGCGCCGAGAATCTCGACGCCGCTGCGGATCAGGAGGCCGACGAAGAGGAGGTTGACGTAGTGGGCGAGGCGCAACCAGAGAGGAAAGCCGAGACTGGCAAAGATGATCTGCATAGCGCGTCGCTCCTTCGTGAGTGTCCATTGGTGCGCCGTGCGGTCAACGCTTCCTCTCCCCCGGTCAGACGAGCGCTCGTTCCAGACTGAGAAAGGTATAGTGATAACCATTCTCTTCGTGTGTTTCCTCGAACACCGTTCTGGTGAACGCTGCGTAATCAGGGAAAAACGTATCGCCCGCAATCGTCCGATGAATGATCGTCAGATAGAGCTTGTCTGCGGTGCCAATCGTTTGTCGAAATATCCCGCCGCCGCCGATGACAAAGATCTCACCCCGCTTCTCCGCGCGCACGTCGGCGATCTTCTCCCGCGCGACCCGCAGGGCATCACGGACGGTATGGACGATCGTGGCGGGAATTGGCGGCAGATAGTCGTCCTGCCGCGTCACGACGATGCTCACGTCATTCCGGTACGTCAGGTCAAAGGTTTTCCGGCCGGCGATGATCACCCGACCGGCTATTTTCTCCCGATACCGTTTCGCATCGCCGGGCAGATTCCAGGGGATTTTTCCGTCCCGGGCGATGACATGATTTTCTGATAGCGCGGCGATCAGACTGATCTTCGGCTGCGATCGACGTTCGGTATTCATCGCTTTCTCCTGGGTTGTTCCTGCCCATCGTCCATACCGGTGGCCATCATCCGCTTCAGATTCCTGCCCGCGGTTATGCCCGATGATCCGCACCATCATCGCGCACCGGATCAGGCCGCGCGAAGCGATCGTCCGCCCGCCGTGCCAGCTGGCCCGATGCCACCATCGCATCGAGCAGCGTGTGGACCTCCCCCACCGAGATACCCATGTTTCTGGCAATCGTTCCCACTGTGAGCGCGCCGATCCCCGGATAGTCGAGCAGCGTGGTAATCTGGCGCTGCCGCTGTTCGTTCTGCTCGCGGTCCGTCATCGGTCGCTCCCTTCTGCCTCCTCGCC
>JBBSFO010000732.1:0-2787 GCA_038238655.1 Thermomicrobiales bacterium
GAAAGGTCGGTCACGACGCTACCCGTCTTGATCGTATCGGCGACCTCCCACCAACCCCAGAGATAGAGCACCATCAGCATCCCCTGCCCCAGTGCGACGAAGGTGATCGCGTCGGTCAGGTCGTACCCGGCGACCTCGCCGCGTTCGTGGTAGAGGGCGATGAAAATCAGGGCGCGGATGCACCCAAAGAAGCAGTTGGTGACGATGCCGGAGAATGTCGCGGCGCGGTAGGCAGTCCATCGCCGATAGGAGCGGAGCGCGACCTCGTAATACAGGCGCACGAAAAACCCTCCCTTCGGGCATCGAGGGGAGCCACATGCCGCCAGAAGCGGCGCGACCGGACTTATTATTGTACCAGCCGCGTCAATGGGTTTGAGTTACGCAATTGTGGGCCGAGAAAAGAAAGAGCCCCCTTCCCTCGTGGGGAAGGGGGCAAGGGGTTGGGGCTTTTACCCCATCGCCTGAATAATTGCGTCTGCCATCTGCGAGGTGCCGACCGCGGTCGGGTCGTCGCGATTGGGCTTGAAGTCGTAGGTGACGGATGTGCCTTCAATAATCACGTTGCGTACGGCCTGTTCGACGCGATCCGCCGCTTGATGCTCGCCGATGTGGTGGAGCATCATCACGCCGGAAAGGATTTCCGCAGTCGGGTTCGCCTTGTTCTGACCGGTGTACTTCGGCGCGCTGCCGTGGATCGGCTCGAAGCAGGCGACGCCGTCGCCGATATTCGCGCCCGGTGAGATGCCGAGGCCACCGACGAGACCCGTCACGAGGTCCGAGACGATGTCGCCGTAGAGGTTCGGCAGCACGAGGACGTCGTACTCTTCCGGTCGCTGGACGAGCTGCATGCAGACATTGTCCACGATGCGGTCGTTGAACTCGATCTCCGGGTACTCTTTCGCCACTTCTTCGGCGACATGGAGGAAAAGGCCGTCGGTGAACTTCATGATGTTCGCCTTATGCACGGCGGTAACGAGGCGGCGCTTGTTCGCGCGGGCGTATTCGAAGGCGTACGTGACGATCCGGCGCGAGGCTTCCGGCGTAATCATTTTGATCGAGATCGCCGACGAGGGGGCGAGTTTCCGCTTCGTGAGCGGGTTGATCGCCTCGATTACCTTCTTCGCATCCTCCGTGCCGGTGTCGAATTCGACGCCCGCGTAGAGGTCTTCCGTGTTCTCGCGTACGACGACGATATCAACATTGTCGTAGCGCGTGCGGACGCCGGGGAAGATGCGCGCCGGGCGGACATTCGCATACAAGTTGAGCGCCTGCCGCAACCCGACATTGACGGAGCGGAACCCCGTGCCAATCGGCGTTGTGATCGGCCCCTTCAGGCCGAGTTTCGTCTGGCGGATGCTCTCGACCGTCGCCTCCGGCAGCGTTTCGCCATATTTCTCCAACGCGTCCAACCCGGCATCTGCCGTGTGCCAAGTGAAGCCGACGCCTGTCGCGTCGAGCACGCGTCGCGCCGCCTCGACCACTTCCGGCCCGATCCCGTCACCGGGGATGAGTGTGACATCGTACGCCATTGTCGTTCCCTCCAACTACCAGACCACCGGCACGGTGGCGCTTGCGACGATCTTCTCGTCCTTCGTCACTACCGATGCATTGTATACGAGCGCGGTCGCCACGATGATGCGGTCGTGAATATCGAGCGTCGTCGGTAGTTGATAGAACTGCCGCAATACCGGCTCGTCGAACGGCAGCAACTGGAAGCCGGTCTGCGGGAGGTAATCAACAAATGCTTCATGGTCGAAATCGGCGCGTCGCTTCACCATCACACCTACCAGTTCAGCGAGAACAATGATCGGGAGGAGCATCTGCCGCTGGCCGCGAAACGTCCCACGAATGAGCCGACTTGCGGTGAGCGAAAGCGACGGCCCGTGATCGACAAACCACGCCAGCGGATGAGTATCAACAACAAAGCGCTCATCCATCATAGGAGGTCACTTCGCCATCTTCCTCATCCATCTCCCGCTCCGCTTCACGGGAGACTTCGTCCCGAAAGCGTCGGAAGTCTTCCAGCGTCCATGGCGTTCCGTAGCCATACAACATGCCATAATACTGTTCGGCCAAATCCTGTGTGAGCGGCGTATCGAACGCGGAATCGGTGAAATCGCGCGGTCCGTCGGGCAGACCAAAGACGCGGGGTGGCAGCGGCCGGTGTACGCCGAAGACGAGATCGGGATAGTCACGCAGCGGCTCGTGCTGGAGGCGCTGCGACACAATCTCACGGATGAATCGCGTGAAGGTCTCCGGTGTGACCATATGGCCTCCTTCCGCTTGCTCTCGTGCATGGAGATGCGTGTAACCGAAGCGCCATTCGACGTGCGCGCCGGAGGGCAACGCGACATCCGCCGCGTACCAGACGATGTTGCCGGGGATCGGCAGGTCGTGGATCGTAACGCGGGAAGTGCCGCCGTGAGCAGTCGTGATCTCCGACAAAACCGTGACCATCGTTCCTGCCCTCTCTACGCCCTCTGCGTCTCAGCGGTTCAAACGTCCCGCCTGGCGGCCCCGAAACCGTCCTTATTGCTGCCATTCGCCCCAGACAGCGGTACCGTAGGCGATCACTTCGGTCGCGTTCTCCATCACCTCGGAGCTGTCGTAGCGGATGCCGATGATAGCGTTGCCGCCGAGTTGCGCGGCGTGGGCGATCATGATCTGGTATGCCTCCTGCCGTGTCTGCTCCGCCAGTTCGGAGAGGAGCGTGATATTCCCGCCTTTCATCGTTTGAAAAGCGGCGCCAATCTGTCCGCCAATCGAGCGCGACCGCACCGTGACGCC
>JBBSFO010000733.1:0-2782 GCA_038238655.1 Thermomicrobiales bacterium
CGTTGACATATACGCGTTGCGGGTGACACAATCCCGGTTGTCGTCCCCGCCGCTGCAGAGGAGTCGCCGCCGTGAGTGATGCACCGTTCCGCATCGTCGCGCACCCCCATCTCGGTCCGCTGCCCGCTGCGGAGCATGTCCAGATTACGGTGGATGGTGAGTCACTTGATGCCCTTATCGGGGAGCCGGTGGCGGCCACCTTGCTTGCCCACGGGCGCCGCATCTGCCGCACGACGGTGCGGGCGGGCGAGCCGCGCGGCGTCTTCTGCGCGATCGGGCTGTGCGGGGATTGCGCGATGCAGATTGACGGCATCCCCGGCGTGCGCGCCTGCGTGACGCCGGTACGCGCCGGGATGCGCGTGGAAACCCAGCACGGTCTCGGCGTGTGGGAAGCCGCGAAGCAGCAATGACGATCCGCACGGAGCTGGCAATCGTGGGCGGCGGCCCAGCCGGGCTTGCGGCGGCGATTGAGGCGGCGCGGCGCGGTGTCGCGGTGACGCTCGTGGATACCGGCGACCAACCGGGCGGCGCGCTTGCCCTCCAAACGCATCGGTACGATGACATCGGCATGCGCGGCGCGGCAATGGGGACGCTGCTCTGGCGTGCGGCGGAGTCGGCGGGCGCGACGTTGCTGTCGCGCACCCTCGCGTGGGGGCTTTTTGAGGATCGCACGCTCGGCCTCGCGGTCGGCCACGGTACGGAGCGCGAGCGGAGCGACCTGCTGCACGCCGATGTCGTGCTCGTCGCGACGGGCGCGACGGATCGTTTCGATCCCTTCCCCGGCGCAACCCTCCCTGGAGTGATGACGGCGACCGCCGCAATGACGATGCTGCACCGCTGGCACGTGCTGCCGGGTACGCACGCCGTCGTTGTCGGCAGTGACCCCATCGCCGTGCGAATCGAACAGTACGTGTCCGAGGCGGGGATGCAGACCGTTTCGGTGCCGGTGGCAGCCGGGTTGCGCGCTTTTGCTGGTTCCGACGAGACATTGGCGACCGTTGGGAACGCCGATGAGGCCGACGCGTTGATGGTGGCGGATACGCTGATCCTCGCGACAGGAATGCAGCCCGCGAACGAACTCGCCCGGATGATCGAATGCGCAATGGCGTGGTGCGCGCCGCTCGGCGGGCATGTGCCGCTCCGCGATGCCAGGATGCAGACGAGCGTGCCAGATGTGTACATTGCGGGGGATGCGGCGGGTATCGGGGACGTAGGGTGCGCGATGTTGCAAGGGCGCGTCGCGGCGGCGGCAATCGCTGAGCGGCTGGGGAAGAAGAAGCAAGCGTTTGGCGCGTTCCCAGTGACGGTGACGGCGGGCGCATTCCGCCCCGTGGACATGACGGTTGGTCGGGCGGTGCGAATCGCGGAGGTAACGCGATGACGGAAATGGGAGCCTTAACGATTTGCCGCTGCGAAGAAGTGACCGGCGCGGCGATTGCGGCGGCGATTGACGAAGGGGCGCGGACGCTCAACGATGTGAAACGGCGGTCGCGTGCCGGGATGGGAATGTGTCAGGGCCGCTGGTGCAGCCAGGCGATTGCCGCCCTGGTCGCGGCGGAGACTGGGGAGCCACTCGCCACGCTCGCGCCGATGACCGCCCGGCCACCGGTACAGCCCATCGCGCTCGGTGTGCTCGCCGACCTGGGGGATGAGTAACGCGTGGGCGTCGGTGAACTGCTCGGTCTAACCGCCGCCATCATCTGGGCGACCTCGAATACGCTGATGCGCATGCAGACAGCCCGACTCGGTGCGGTCGCGGTCAACTTCTGGCGCTGCCTCGTGGGTGTACCCTTTTTCATGATCCTCTTCTTGATCGTCCGCGATCCTGGCACGCTCCGCGAACTCGCGCCGCTGACGATCCTCTACATTGTTCTCGGGGTTTGCATCGGCATGGTGACGGGCGACACGCTCCAGTACCACGCGATCAAACTGATCGGCGTCTCGCGCGCGATGCCGATCTCCGGCTGCTTCCCGCTCTTTACCGTCGTTTTTGCCTGGCTGCTCAATGGTGAGCCGATCCGCGTGCAGGTACTCGGTGGCGCGGTCGTCGTAATGATGGGCGTGCTGCTCATCTCGCTGCCGAAGCGGACGCCGGTGCGCGTCGGGATCATCGCCGCGCCCGCCCCGGCGGTCGTTGATCGGGCAAACACGATTGGTATCCTCTTCAGTCTAATCGCCGCCGTCTGCTGGTCGCTCTCGACGGTCGTGCAGAGCAAAGCGCTCGCGCATTCCGACCCGATCACGGTCAATCTAATCCGCATGCCAGTCGCCGCCTGCGTGCTACTGGTCGCGTCGCGAGGCCGCGCCAATATCCCGCTCCGGCAATTTGGCGCGCGAACGTTCCTCTTTCTCGTCGTGATTGGTATCTTCGGCACCGGGCTGGCCAGCATCACGTACCTCGGCGCGCTGAAGATCGCCGGGGCGGGCAAGACCGCCGTGCTCGGCGCGACGGCCCCGCTTTTCGCCCTGCCGCTCTCGATGCTGTTGCTCGGCGAACGGCCCGGACTGCGCGCCGTCAGTGGCACGCTGCTCACCGTTCTCGGTATCGCCCTCGTCGTCGTGTCATAGCAACGCCGTCGCGCGACTACTTGACTGCAAGGACATCGGCCTTTTCGATGGTCGGTGGTTGCGAGAACAGCTCAGGGGCTTTCTCCATCAGCGCCGCGGCGACCCGGCCCGCGAGATGCGCTTCCCGACCCGCTTCGTCCGGGAAGGCATCGAAGATCGCAAACGTCGAGGGGCCAAACTGGACGGCAAACCAACTGGTCGTCCCCGGTTCATC
>JBBSFO010000734.1:0-2766 GCA_038238655.1 Thermomicrobiales bacterium
GCCGCCGCGTTCGCCATCAGCGCGTCGTCCTCGCAGTGGATCAGGGTGAGGAGATCGCATGCGCCCGCCCGACGGGTCGCCTCCACATAGCCGCGCGCCTGCGTGTCGAAGGCGGACGAGGACATGAAGAACTTGATCGTATTGCACCCGGATGCGAGCAGCCGAGGAATCTCGTCCAGCACCGCCGCCGTCGTTTCACCGAGGACCGGGTGCAAGAAAAGGTCGGCGATCGTTTGTTGCGCGGCAATGGTGGCCTCGCGGGACAACCCAGCGAGTGGCGTCTCATCGGGGGCAAGAAAGGTCATATTGCCGAGCGTCGTGATGCCGCCCGCGAGCGCGGCGCGGGAACCGCTCGTGAAGTCATCCACCCACTGATGCTCTTGCTTCATCCGTTCAGGCGGCGACGAGAGATGGACATGCGCGTCAATGCCGCCGGGCAGGAGCAACCGCCCGGTCGCGACGATCTCGCGGGGGGCGCGCATCTCGCCGCCGATCTGCACGATTACGCCACCCGCAATGCCGACATCCGCCACCCCGACGTCTCCCGCATTGACGATCTGGCCCCCACGGATGATGTAATCGAGTTCCACCATGCGTTTCTACCCTCCTTTATCGCGAATGTCCGCAGTATAGCGCGATCCATGCTTTCCTCTTCGGGCCTGTGGGAGTCACAAGCCGTTCTTGCCCGTTCGGTGGACAACCGGTGGCACGGTCATTACCCTTACGGGGTAACGCGTTTGTGACCGACGACATTTCTTCGCATGGCAATGTGCAGTGCTGACAACGAAGGAGAATACGATGGCTAACCCGATCCTGCTCGCGCAACGCTCCTGGCCGGAGACGCGCGAACTGCTGACGACGAACGAGATTGTCCTGCTACCCGTCGGTGCGCACGAGCAGCACGGCCCGGGCATCGCGATGGCGACCGATACGATTTCGGCGGACGGCCTGTGTCGGCGCGCGGCGGCGTTGCTCGGCAACCGAGCGGCGGTCGCGCCTGCCGTGCCGTTTGGTGTCTCGTGGCACCACATGCACTTCCCCGGCACGATTACCTTGACGCCGGAAACGCTTTCGACGCTGCTCGTGGAAATCTGCGCGTCGCTTGCGCAGCATGGCTTCCGGCGCATCGCCATCGTCAACGGCCACGGCGGCAACAGCGCGGCGATTGGCACCGCGGTCGAGACGCTGCGCCAGACGGTCAGCGGCACGCGGGTGATCGGCATCTTCGGCTACGCCTTTATCGGTGAACAGGCGCGTGTGCTGATGCCGGAAGGCTCGATGGGCCACGGCGGCGGCGATGAGGCGGCGGTTGTCTACGCCGAAGCGCCCGACTACGCCAAGCCCGACGCCTTCTGCGCGCCCGAACCGCACGCCGATGCGGCCGCATTCTCGGCGCACCTGCGCGCCTACGGCGGCACGCACGGCGCGTACTACGACGAGATTACCGCCAACGGCGCGACAGGCGACACCCGCCACGCGACGGCCGAAATCGGCAATGAAATCCTCAATCGCGCCGCCGCCAACCTCGTCACTCTGCTGGACGCATTCATCGTCCAAACATCCGGTCTACCAACGCTTTGACGGTCCTTATTTGGTGATACGCACGAAAAATCCGTGTCGGGCCATGCATCTTGCTCGTTGACGGGACATCGGGTGAGACGTAGACTGCTCCCGCGAACCGGGAGTTGTATTCCACGCATAAAAGTCGAGATTCGGGGAAGGAGTCAGGGCATGCATTGCATACGCCGTTTCCGCGCCGTCCACTTCCTGAGTGTCATGCTGTTCGTCATGCCACTCCTGGCCGGGTGCTCCTCGCAAGCGCCCTCGACGCCCACCGTCGCGCCCGCGACTGCACCGTCGGCGACCACTGCGTCGGCCCCATCGGCCACGACCGTAGCAGCATCGGCGGTCGCACCGGCGGCGGGGGCAACAACGGCGGCAAAACCCGCCGCACAAAAAGGTGGTCGTCTCGTCGTCGCGCTCGATCAGACGCCGCCAACGCTCGATCCGCACGCCTCTCCTTCCGCCGTCACCTATGAGATGACCTCCACAGTCTTCGAGACGCTGTTGTATCTGGACAGCACGCGCAAACTGATTCCCTTCCTCGCCGACTCCTACGAAGCCTCGGCAGACGGCAAGACGTACACCTTTAAACTGCACAAGGATGTCAAGTTCTCGGACGGCACGCCCTTCAATGCCGATGCCGTGAAGTACAACTTCGATCGCATCGTGGACCCGAACTACAAGGCGGGCAGCTCGCTCCAAGCGCTTTCCGGCTACGACAAGACCGAGGTCGTGGACGACGCGACCGTGCGCGTCTCGTTCAAGGTGGGCAACGCGCCCTTTCTGATCTACGCGGCGGGCGGCACGCTCGGCATGCTTTCGCCGACGGCAACCAAGAGCCAGGGCCAGAAAGTCAACGAAACGCCCGTCGGCTCCGGCCCGATGATCATCAAGGAACTCGTCACGAACGACCACGCGATTCTCGTGCGCAACGAGACGTATACCCGCCGCGCGGCGTGGAGCGACCACGATGGCGGCTCGTATCTGGACGAGGTCTACTTCAAGTTCGTCCCGGAAGACGCGACGCGCGCGACGACGCTCGAATCGGGCGAAACGCAGGTTATCCATAACATCCCGCCGCAAAGCCTCGGTCGCTTCGAGGGTAATGCGAGCTACAAGGTGCTGAAGCCCGCCTACGTCGGCACACCGCGCTTCACTGCCTTGAATGTCAAACTCTTCCCGACCGACGACCTCGCCGTCCGC
>JBBSFO010000735.1:0-2757 GCA_038238655.1 Thermomicrobiales bacterium
CCGTGGCTGCACGCAGATCGTCCTCGATACGCACAGTTTCCAAGCCCCGGCGTTCTACACGAAGCACGGCTACGCCGTCTATGGCGTGGTGGACGATTACCCGCGCGGCTTCGCACATATCCATCTGAAAAAGCAGTTACGATGACCCCTACACTGCGCGGCACTGATCTCGCCTGTCGTCGTGATGCCAGCCTCGACGACGATCGCACATTAAAACTACCACGCTACGCCGCAGGCATCGCGGGGGCGTGGCCCATCGAACTCGGCGCGGAAACGATTGAGCGTCACACCGAGTCGCACAAACATGGAACCGCCGCTCTCATGCCACCGACTTCACGGGTACGCGGATGAGATCGGTGGGAAACGCGAAGGCAGTAGCAAAGCCGGGTTCAAGCCATTTTTCCAGACCATCCATTGCTGCCACGACGCACCGTCCGATGTGTTACGAATGGCAACGTTCCCCGCATACTCACGCCTCAATGTTGCCCTTATTTTGGCTGGATGTAGTAGGTCATACTCTGGATGGCGGCGACGGGGTCCACGTCGCGCACCCAGACGCCCTCGCGGACGCGGAGGATGACGGGGGCGTAATTGAGGATGGCCCGCACACCGCCCGCGACGAGCAGGTCGCACGTTTCCTGCGCGCCGTGGGCGGGGACGGCGACGATGCCGACGCGGATTTTCTTCTCGCGCACGGTGCGCGTGATCTCCGCCGGGGTCTGCACGATCAGGTCGTCTATGCCGACCGCTGTGCCAACCTTGGCCGGGGCGCTGTCGAAGACGGCGGCGATGCAAAGATTGCTGTCTTCCCAGCCACGATAATGGACGACGGCCTGCCCGAGCAGCCCGAAGCCGCAGAGCGCGACCGACCATTCGGTGTTGATTCGCAGGATGCTGGCGATCTGCCGCACGAGATGCGCGATGTCGTATCCCTTGCCCTGCTTGCCGAATTTACCGAAGTTCGACAGGTCGCGCCGGATCTGCGCGGCGGTCACGCCGATCCGGTCGGCGAGGTCACTGGAGGAAACTGAGGTCAATCCTTCGTCCAAAAAGCCTTGCAGTGTGCGGTGATAAATCGGCAGGCGGCGGACGACGATATCGGGGATGTCCGCTCCAAGCGGGGGCTTCGGCACGATTTTTCCCATGCGCGAGACAATCATCCACCGTCTTCCTTCCCCAACCGCGCCGATCGCTCACGGTGGCCCGATTGTGCCGCGCGCGGAGAATGCGCGTCAACATCGGTTGTCGGCGATCTCACGAGCGACGACTCATGTCTTCGACGTGTTCAGGCAGGTCCTTCGGCGCGTTGTTCGCTTCCATGCTACTCGTCACCGCCTTGCTGACGAACGCGATCAGGACGGCGGCGAGCGCGACGATCAACCCGAGCATCACGTATCGCGCGAAGGTCATGATGATCGCCATCAGCAAAAGTGTCCCGGCGATGATTAGTAACCACTTTTGCGCCTTGTTTTGTGCATTGAAATCCGGCATGTCATCCCTACCTTTTGGCGAAGCAATGAGCAATGAGGGGCACGCTCCCAAGTTGTTACTCGTTGCCCGTTGCTCGTTGCTCCATCTGTTGCACCGTGCGGAGCGAGAGGTGCTGGCTGAACCAATAATACATCCCCCAGACGGTGATCGGGAAATAGAGCGCGGCGTGGAGGACAAGCGCGAACGCGCCGGTCGTTTCAACGGGCAGTTTGAGGATTTGCTGAATCACGAGCAGTGTACCCGCCTCGAAAGGGCCAATGTAGCCCGGTGATGATGGAACGAGCGTGAAAAGGTTGGCGACGCCGGTGGTCAGCATCGCGCCGGCCGGATTGAGGGCGAGGCCGAACCCCTTGGCGACGAGCGCATACATCGTCGCTTCCGCTGCCCACGCCGCGACCGACGAGAGCGCGACCAGCCCGGAGTCGCCCGCGCGCCGGAGGCTGCCGAGACCCGCGACGAACTCGATAATCAGCGCTTCGGCCCGCACGGTGATCGCGTGGGGGAGCCGCGCAAAGATCGGCCGCAGGAGTCGTACCCGCCACGCGCTCGAGAAAGCAATAAAGAAGAAGACCGCCAACCCGCCGAGGAAGAGCAGCGCGGCGACGATCACCAGTTGCCGCACGCGGGCATTGATGTCAATAAACAGGGCAGCGAAAACAATGAATGCGAGCATCGTCAGGCCGTCAAAGACGCGCTCGACGACGATCGTCGCGAGGGTCGCGCTCCGACTGATCTTCTCACGCTCGCTGAGGACATACGTGCGCACGAGTTCCCCGGCGCGTAAGGGGAGGATGTTGTTCGCCATGTAGCCGATCACGATCACCGGCCATAAACGGCGTATCGGGATCTCCCGCGTTGACCGGAGGAGAACATGCCAGCGAAAGGTACGAATGATGACACCGAGGAAATAGCAGCCAATCGCCGGGATGAGCCAGGCGTACGACGCTTCCCGAATCGCCGTCCAGAGCGCGCCGAAATCTTGCCCGCGCAGCGCGAGGTAAAGGAAAACGACGCTGATCGCGATGCCGATCCAGAATTTCGCCGAGAAAGGGCCCGAACGGGGAGGCGCGCCGTCCGGTTCGGGTGCGCGAGCGGTGCGGCGGGGAAGGATGCGATCCCGGGCGACGGTCACGAGAGGCTCACTTTCACCACGCTGTTTGTTTCATCGTTGACGACAATGGCGGTCGTGCCGTCGGGCGTGATCGTAAGGGCGACGGGCTTGCGGAGATCGCCCGGATTTCCCGTGAGGCTCCGAACGATCTGACC
>JBBSFO010000736.1:0-2754 GCA_038238655.1 Thermomicrobiales bacterium
AGGATCAGGTCGGGCAATTCCTGCTGGATCAGCGCTGCGAGTGTCGCTGCCTGTGGCTCCGCGAGATAGTCGCCATACGCCGCGTCATCGCCGAGATGCACGACTGCCGCACCGTGCGCACCCAACGCCGCGACGGTATCCTCACCCGCCGGATGGAGGACGACTGCTTCCGCCGTACCCAGTTTCCGTGCCGGCACGAGCAGTTCGAGCGACAGCCGGTGCGGCCCGCCCTCTACGACATCCGTCCAAACCCAAATCCGCTTCGCCATCATATGCTCCTTTGTGGGCGGTGGGCAGTGGGCAGGAGAAAGAACGAAACACGGCGCCTAGCGCCTGCCTTTGCCAACTGTCCACTGCCCACCGTCTACTCATCTAAATGACCTGAATCTGCTTGAGGAATGCGACGATTTCCGGGACACTGTCGCCGCTGCCGTCGTCGGTGATCGTGCGGGTCTGCTTGGCCTGGCTGACCGGCTTGATGGCGAGGACGCGCTCGCGGGCGCCGGATTCACCGACGGTTGCGCCGTCGAGGCCGAGTGCGGCGACATCGCGCCGATCTACCGTCTTTTTCTTTGCTGCCATCATCCCCTTGAAGGAAGGATAGCGCGGCTCGCCGATGCTCGCGGTAACGGTGAGCAGGGCGGGGAGCGTGGTTTGGATCGTCTGGTAGCCCGTTTCGGTGTCGCGCTGGACGATGATCGTCGTCCCCTCGACACTGATCGAGCGGGCGAAGGTCACTTGCGGCAACCCGAGCATCGCCGCGAGGGCGCCGGGAAGCATGCCGCTGTAGGCGTCCGTGCTCTCGGTGGCGCAGATGACGAGATCGGGGGATTCGGTGGACAGGGCGGCAGCGAGCGCTCGCGCCGTGCCGACCACATCGGAACCGGCGAGTGCATCATCGGTAACGAGGATCGAGCGATCAGCGCCAATCGCCATCGCGCGGCGCAATGCATCCTCGGCGGCGGCAGGCCCCATCGTCACGGCAACCGTTTCGCCACCGTGCTGCTCGACGAGGCGCAGCGCGGTTTCGATGCCGTATTCGTCGGCGGGGTCGAGGATGGACTTCGCGTTCTCGCGGATCAACCGTTTGGTCGCGGGATCAACCCGCATCGCCAGATTCGGGTCGGGCACATGCTTGACACAGACGCAAATCTTCAATGGTGTCGCTCCTCAAAATGGACGCTCAGACCGCTGCGGATTGGCAAATCATCGGGAGTATATGAGTCTACTCCCTTCTGTTTGCGATGCGCATGTCTTCTTGCAAACGTGCGGTACACACACAGGCAATGATAGAGGGCGTTTCACAGTTTTTCAACACGGAGTGTTGACGCATTTGCCGTAACGGGGTAGCGTATCCTTGTAGTCTTGTACAAAGGGAGGAATGCGACAGCAAGCGGCGCATTCGCGGGATCGTTCGTACACTGGTGTGGCTTCACCGCATGACCGCACCAACGGACAGGGAGGCATCCACATGGATCTCAACTACACGGTGGAAGACAAGGCATACCGGCAGCAGGTACGCAGTTGGTTGGAAGAAAACATCCCAAAGAAGCGACCGGAAACGCTCGATGAGCGGCGGGCGTGGCACCGGAAACTGTACGAGGCAGGCTATCTCGGCATGGGCTGGCCGAAAGAATACGGTGGCCAGGAAGCGCGCCCGATGGAGCAGGCAATCGTTGGCGAAGAGTTGGCGCGCGCGAACGCCCCGGCCTCGCTCAACGGCCTCGGCATCGGTATCGTCGCGCCGACGCTTATTCACCACGGCACCGAGCACCAGAAGCGCGATCACGTCTCAAAAATCCTTACGGCGGAAGAACTCTGGTGCCAGCTGTACTCTGAGCCGAACTCCGGCTCCGACCTCGCCAGCCTCCAATGCCGCGCGGACGTGGACGGCGACGAGTTCGTCATCAACGGGCAGAAAATCTGGACGAGCGGCGCGATCAATGCCGACTGGGGCATTTTGCTCGCCCGCACCGACCGCAACGCGCCGAAGCATCAGGGCATCTCGTGCATCATGATTGACATGCACCAGCCGGGCGTCGAAGTGCGCCCCTTGAAGCAGATCAGCGGCTCAAGCGAGTTTTGTGAAGTCTTCTTCACGAATGTGCGGGTCGTCGCGGACAACCTTGTCGGTGAAATGAACGCCGGGTGGCGGATCGCGCAGACGACGCTCTCCTACGAGCGCGGCGGCAACGTCCTGTCCCGCGTCGTGCGCCTGCAAGAGATGTATGACCGGATGATTGAGGTGTGCAAGTCGCTCAAGCGCAATGGCAAGCCCGCGCTCGAAGATCCAAATGTCCGCCAGAAGCTCGGCGAAATCTATGCCGAGGTCGAAGTGCTGCGCTACGCCGCACTGCGTTTGTTGAGTCGCCTCGAAAAAGGCCAGCGCCCCGGCCCGGAGGCGTCCGTCTCGAAACTGCATTACTCGGAACTCGACAAGCATGTGCAGGAACTCTTCCTCGACATCCTCGGCCCGTACGGCTTGCAGACGGACGGTCTGCCGCCGGAATACGCACTCCACGCGGATTCCGACTTCGGTGAGGCGGGGAGTTGGGCCTACTCCTTCTTCTGGTCGCGCGCCGGGACGATCTACGCCGGTTCGTCCGAAATTCAGAAGAACATCCTCGGCGAGCGCGTGCTCGGGCTGCCGAAGGAAGTCCGCGAAGATCGCATCGCCCTCGCCCAGAAAGCGGCCGCAGGCGACTAAGGGAACCTAACCCCCGGCCCCTTTCTCCCACGAGGAAAGGGGAGCGA
>JBBSFO010000737.1:0-2745 GCA_038238655.1 Thermomicrobiales bacterium
ATCTCGGGGTTCGCGCCGCTCGCTGCCGTTAGGTCGAGGACGGAGATCGTGTCGTCGTTCGAGTTCGCGACGTAGAGCCGCGACGATTCCTTGCTGAAGACCATCGCTGTCGGATGCAGCCCAACGACGATCTCCGGGCGCATTGTGTCCGCCGCGACATTGTAAACAGAGAGCGAACCGGCGGAGGACGCGCCCGTCTTCGGATCCACCTTTACGGGGAAAAGGGGATCAACGGCGTCGCCCGCTTGCGGGAGCGGGCCACCCCAATTACTCGTATAGACCGCCTTGCCGTCCGGCGAGGCGTACGCGCCGAAGGGCGAACTGCCGACCGGCAAGGTTTTCTTCACCGTCCGGTCGGAGACGGCGATGATGCCCATACTGTTCGTGCCGAAGAGCGCAACATAAAGGGTCGTTCCATCCGGGCTGACGGAAAGACCGGCGGGCCAGGTCTTGGCACCGGTGTCAATGTCGCCCTCGAACGTCGCCTTGCCGCCCATATCAATCGCAGCGACGCCGATCTTGTGATCTTTGCCTTTGGCGTAGTAGAGATGTGCGCCGTCCGGGCTGTAGGCGAGGCCCGCGACATTGCGGTCCTGCTTGTCGAACTGCTGGGTGATCTCGCCCGTCGCGGGGTTGAGGAGATAGGTGAGATTGGTCGTCATCACGGCAAGTTGGGTGCCGTCCGGTCGGAGGGCCATATCTACCGGGCGCTGATCGAGCACCGTCACGTTCCCGACGGAGCGCACCGACTGATTCGTCGGCACGAGGAACCACCCCTCTGCCTGCTTGCCAATCAACAAAACCGCGCCACTCGTCGCACTACCGGTAAGGAGGGCGAAGAGCAGCACGAGGCTTGCCATCCGGCGGCGCGATTGCGGGGCTACGCGAATCCAGTGGGGAAGATGCATCGGACCGTCCTTTCGACCTGTCACGCGGTGGGGTCTTCAAGGAGCGTAGGAGATTGGCGCGCTGCCGTCAAACGGTGCGCGATGAACATTTCGTGAACGATGGTATCAGACTGCCATCTGGCCCATCTGTCGGCACGTCTCCTCGCAACGACGGCACGCTTCCGCGCAGGTTTGGCACGCGGCGACCTCGCGATGTTTCTCGCACGCCGCCGCACACGCCGCGCAGACGTCCGCACAGATGGCGCAGATGTTACCGTGGAAATGCGAGCCGCGGGCCATGAAGCGGACGCTTTGCGCGCAGGTGTCCGCGCAGTCGCGGCAGAGGCGGATGCAGTCGGTCATCGTCGCTACCTGTTCGCTCGTCAGGCAACTGTCAATACACCGTTCGCAGGCGACGAGGCATGCCTGGCAGTTCGCGATGCACTGCTCCATCAACTGCATATGATCGTTGTACGGCATGGATGATTGGTTCATAGAGAATCCTTACGCACTGACGCTACTGTTGCGGCGTGGGCTGCGCCGCATTGCGGGAATCGCACGAAGGACGCCACGGCAGTATCCGCGCGGCGGGACCGATGAACGAAACGGCGGAAACGATCACGACAAACACCACGAGCGGCTGGGTTGGGACGCCGAACCGCGTGTTGCTGCCCGATTCCAGCAGCGCTTGCACCACGGCGGTGGCCCACACGAGCGCACAGAGCGTGATGAGGAGTGGCGATGGTCGCCACCATGCCCGCAACCGGCGGCTGCACAAGGCGCCTACAGTGAGCAGGAGAAAGAGGGCGTTCACGGCGATCAAGCCGCATCGCTGCGCCATCCAGAACGCGCCGACGACGCTGCCGATCCTCGCGTTGTCCGCGCCCTGCCAGCGCCACTCGCCCGGCGAATTCCAGAATCGTAGCCAACTGCCCGCCACGCTTTCCACGTACCCCACCGGATGATGGACAAAGAGGCGCAGGGAGAGCGAGGTGAGGGTTTGCGAGAGTTGCGCGTTCGTCAACCCCGTGCGGGCGAGCATTTCCGGCCGCGCCGCCCAGATCGTCGTGACGTGCGACCCCGTTTCCGCGATCGTCTCGGCTCGGTACTTCAGGTACACGTCGCGCAGCAGCGCGTCGCGCTCCGGCGCGTCCTCGATAAATCCACCGCTGTGATTCGACAGATTGTATCCCGTCAGCACCGTCGGGGCGAATGTGCCGAAGCGTGCCGCGTTGTATGCCGACCACCCACCGACAATCAGGAGCGCAGGAAAGAGTGTGAGACATATCCCTTGAGCAATCATGTGCCATGAGGCATCGAAGCGTCGCATC
Source organism: Thermomicrobiales bacterium (assembly GCA_038238655.1). Lineage (GTDB taxonomy): Bacteria > Chloroflexota > Chloroflexia > Thermomicrobiales > JALYUS01 > JALYUS01. The sequence continues at coordinate 2,219 of JBBSFO010000737.1, forward strand.
ATGGTGAAGGGAAGAATGAGCACGATTGGCAGGAATGCATAGAGCGGTCGCGTCAGCGCGATCAACCCCGACACCGTGCCGAGGGTGATTGCCAATATGCGTATATGAGTGGAGCAGGCTTCAGCCCGATAGACGAGACAGGCGAGGGCGATGAGTAGCGCTGTCGCCAGCGTTTCGGTGAGGATCGCGTCTTCATGAAGGACGGCAGTGATACTGAGGCCGTAGGAAGCGGCGACAAGGGCGGCGATGCGCGCGTTCCGTGTGACCCGCCACGCCAGCCAAAAGAGCGCCGCCGTGATCCCGATACCGAGCGCCATTTGCGCCAGCCGGATGAGTGGGAGGTGGAGGCCATAGAGGGCAAGAAAGAGCGGGTAAACCGGCGTCCGCTCGCCGGGATCGTCCGCGAGCGTGCGATGGCGGAGGCTATCCGCGAGGGCAGCATAGCCGGGGCTATCCGGTGTCGTTTGCACCGCGCTCGTCGCGAGAATGACCGCGCGGAGCAGGCCGCTGGCGAACAGCGTGGGGGC
>JBBSFO010000738.1:0-2741 GCA_038238655.1 Thermomicrobiales bacterium
GCGAGCGCCACCACGCGGCGAGATCGTGCAGCGCAGTTAGCGTCTCCGGAACCGCGATCACCGCGAGGGGTGGCGCATTTCCTACCGCCGTCATCGCCGCGAGCCAGTCAACCCGAACGACCGCGCAGGCCGCGCCGCGTTCCACTGCTTGCCCAAGGAACGCGTGCCCATCGGTTATCGTGCCAGGTAGTGCAAAGAAAAGCGCGTCCTTGGTGGCTTGACGCGCGTCAATGACAACCGCACGGAAGAGAAAATCGGGCGGCAACGCCCCACCCGCGACGAGCGTACCATGCGTGCCAGTCAGCACATCGCGCAGCCGGATCATGGCTTCCTCGCCGTGGGTGGCACACCCGCATAGCGCAAGAGTTCGCCCGCCAGCCGACCGAGCGCGGGCGCCGCGACATCGCCACCGAGCGAGTTCTTTTTCGGTTGATCTATCTTCACGAGTACGGTAAATTGCGGCTTCTCGGCGGGGAAAAAAGAGATGATCGAGGCGATGGTCTTGTCCTCCACGTACCTGCCGGTCTTCGGGTCCGGGATCTGCGCCGTTCCCGTCTTCGCGGCAATATCATACCCCGGCAGGTTTATCTTGTCCGCCAACGCGTTGTGCGTCGCCTGCGTCATCATTTGTCGCACCGTCGCCGCCACCTCGGGGCGAATCACCTGCCGGACCGGCTGCGGGCGGTGATCCTGCACGAGATCGCCGTGCCGTTCGATCCGCCCGACAACGTACGGCGTGTACAGTGTACCGCCATTGGCAATCGCGGAGGCAGCGGTAACCATTTGCAGCGGCGTGACGGTTAGCCCCTGCCCGAATGAGTTGGTATACAGGTCAATCGGGTTCCAGATCGTCGTCGGATTATCGGGCCAGCGGACAATGCCGATCTCTTCGCCATCGAGATCAACGCCGGTTTTCTGGCCCATCCCGAACTGCCGCAGCATCGCATAAAAATTCTCTTTGCCCGTGCGCTTCGCGATGTATGACGCGCCGACATTCGACGAACGCTCCAGCACCTGTTCCATCGTTTCCGGGCCCCATGCCTTGTGATCGAGGTTGTACAGCGTGTCCGGGTCAACCTTGAAGAACCCACTATCTACCAGCGTCGTTTGCGCCGTGATGCCACCGCTCTGCAACCCGGATGCCATCGTGAAAATCTTGAACGTGCTGCCCGGTTCGTAGGTCGCGCTCACGGCGGGATTGAGATAACTCTGCGGGTCGGCGCGATTGAACGCGTTCGGATCGTACGAGGGCGCCGACGCGGAGGCGAGAATCGCGCCGGTGTTCGGATCCATCACGAGGATTGTGCCGCCAAGCGCACCCTGCTCGCTGATCGTCCGCGCCAGTTCGTCTTCGGCCATACGCTGAATCGCGGCATCAATCGTCAGGGACAGGTCGGCGCCCTCGATTGGCGCGCGATATTGTTGCTGGCCGAAGGCGAGCGGCTGACGCGCGACGTCGGTTTCGGCAACAAGAATGCCCGGCTCTCCGCCGACTAAATCGTTATACCGGCCTTCGAGGCCATACACGCCCGAACCACCGGCATTCGTGAAGCCGAGCAGAGGGGAAAGAAAGGGGCCGTTCGGGTAGGTGCGCTTCGGCACCTCCTGATAGATAATCTCAGGATGCTCCTTCGGCGGAAACCGCACCTTAATTGCAGCGACCGTCAGATCATCGAGTTGCCGTGCGACGAGTGACCACTCGACATTGGTGGTGTTAACGCGCGCATACACCGTATCGAGCGGGAGAGTGAGGATCGCGGAAAGCTCTTGCGCCAGACCGACGCGGTCGCGCTCAGTCATTTTTTTGGGCGTCACGTAGATGTCCGTCGAGGGAATGTTCGTCGCGAGGACCAGACCACCCCGGTCGCGGATCAACCCGCGACGCGGCAGCAGGGTTTGTTCCTGAACGCGGAAATCGCGCCCTTGTGATTGCAATCGCTCGCTGCCGACGATCTGAAATGAGACGAGTCGCCAGCCAATTGCACTCGTGATGAGCGCAAAGACGCAAAAAAGAGACACGATTCGCCACCCGGAAATTACCCCTTTGTTCATGGCTTTGCTCCCGGTATCGCAGTCGCGATCGGTCCCGTGTTCTCCGCATGCCCGCGACCGGCGAGCGCATTCGCGATGCGCTGCCGGAGGCCGGGACGCGTCGGTGGTGCGATGGTCGCGGTCGGCGGCGCGTCCGGCACATCTGGGAGCCTGAGATACACAATGCTACTCGGCGGAGCGGGGCGAAGACCCTGATCGCGCGCCGTGGTGTCCGCTCGGCTCAACGTCTGGAAGCCCGCGGACTGCGCGGCGAGGCGAGCATTCGCATCGCGCGCTTTCGCGGTCTCCTCTTCGAGCGTCGCGCGTTCACTGGCAAGCGAGGCAACATGACTCGTCTCCAGCAGATATGCCAGCCCGAGCACGCCGATACAGGTCGTCACCAGTAGCCAAACGACGATCCGGCGCACCGCATCGGTACGCGCGTGCGCCAACAGTCCCTGCGCGCCATGAGCGAGACGCACGCCAATGGGTGTGGATGCGGCGCGCTCGATCGGTACCGCCATCGGCACCGGAATGCGGGTGACGGTCGCACGCTGCCGTACGGGGAAAAGCATCACAATCCTCCGTCCGTGGCGCACTTTTCGGCGACCCGCAACTTCGCGCTGCGTGCGCGGGGGTTCGCGGCGAGTTCTTCGGCGTTCGGGACGACCGGGCGCGGCGTGAGGATACGCAAACTTGGCGTCCGCGCC
>JBBSFO010000739.1:0-2739 GCA_038238655.1 Thermomicrobiales bacterium
GAAAAAGGTCGAGCCGAAGAGGTTGCGGCTGATGGTGATATTCGCGCCGATCAGCCGTGCGTACTCCTGCCCTTGCCCGAAGAGGAAGACCGAGCCAAGAATCACCGTCGCGAGTAAGGAAAGGCGCACCATCCTCTGGTTCCCGCGCTTCAGGCTGTGCCCCGCCCACCAAATAGTGAGACTGCTGGCGAGCAGGCAGACGGTGTAGAGGCCCGTCTTGACCGGATCGAGTACCCGTCCGGGAGTTGGCGACACGCCACTCGATTCAGTGAACAGGTTCTTGTGGTAATAAACAAACCCGAGGATCAGCAGGATGAAGAAGACGGCCTCTGAGGCGAGAAAAAGCGCCGTTCCCTGCATGTTCTTGTCGATGAGAACCTCCTCAGTGTCGCCTGCACCGCGCTGCCCCGGCGTCCGCTTCCAGTCCGGATTCTCGGGGTGCGCGACATCCCACAAGGGGCGACGGCTACGGATCGGTGGCAGGCGGTCGAAATTGTGCATGGGCGGCGGCGAGGTCGTCGCCCATTCGAGCGTCCACGCGTTCCACGGGTTGTCGCCCGCCATTGCGCCGTGCCGCAGACTGGCGACGACATCCCAGAAAAAGACGAGTACCGAAATGCCGAGAATGAACGCGCCGACCGTCGAGGCGAGGTTCAGCGCCCCCCACCACGGCAGGTTCGGATAGGTAAAGACGCGGCGCGGCATACCGAGAATGCCGAGGATGTGCTGCACGCCGAAGGTGAGATTGAAGCCAGCAAACATCAGCCAGAAGACCCACTTGCCCCGGCCTTCGGAGAGCATTCGCCCCGTCGCCTTTGGGAACCAGTAATAGACGCCCGCGAAGATGGCGAACATCGTGCCGCCAAACAGGACGTAATGCAGATGCGCGACGAGATAATAGGTGTCCGTCGTCTGCCAGTCGGTCGGGACGACAGCAAAGGAGACGCCGCTGATGCCGCCGATCGTGAAGAGGATCAGAAAGGCAATTGCGAAGCACATCGCCGTCGTGAAGCGGATCGCGCCGCCCCACATCGTCGCCACCCAACTGAAGATCTTGACCCCCGTGGGAATGGCGATCAACATGCTCCCCGCCGCGAAGATGATGTCCGCCCCCCGACCGAGACCGACGGCAAACATATGGTGCGCCCAGACGGCGAAACTGAGGAAGGCGATCCCGAGCGTGCTCCCCGCGACAAAGCCGTAGCCGTAGATCGGCTTGCGAGAGAAGACGGGGATCACTTCGGAGATGATGCCGAAGGCGGGCAGCACCATGATATAGACCTCCGGGTGCCCGAAGCCCCAGAAATAATGCTGCCAGAGGATGGCGGAGCCACCGGACGCGGGCGTGAAAAAGTGCGCGTTCAGTTGCCGATCCGCCAGCAGCATGACGAGCGAGGCGTTGAGAATCGGCAGGGCGAAGATGATCAGGACGGAGTTGACGAGCGTCATCCAGACAAAGAGCGGCAGCCGCTTAATGCTCATCCCCGGCGCGCGGAGGGTGAGAATTGTGACGATGAAGTTGATCCCCGTCGCGGTCGTCCCGATACCGGTGCAGATCAGCCCGAGCGCCCAATAATCGAGGCCACTCGTGAACGAAAAGGCGCGCTCACTGAGCGGCGCATAGCTAAACCAGCCCGCGTCCGGCGCGCCGCCACCGATAAAGGAATAATACAGGAGTAGACCGCCGAAAATCAGCAGCCAGAAACTGAGGGCGTTGAGCCGGGGAAAGGCCATGTCCCGCGCGCCGATCATCAGCGGCACGAGGTAGTTGCCGATACCGATCAGCATCGGCATGACGACGAGAAAAACCATCGTCGTGCCGTGCATTGTGAAGAGCTGATTATACGCCTCCGGCGACAAGAAGCCGTTCTCGGGCCGCGCGAGCTGGATGCGCATCAACTCCGCCTCGAAACCGCCGACCACGAAGAAGAAAAGCGTCGCGATCAGATACATGATGCCGATCTGCTTATGGTCCACCGAGGCGACCCAACTGAGCATCCCCTCATCCGATTCGACTCTCGGCAGCGGCGTATCCAGTTCGGGCACAAACGGCACATTCGCCACGATTGCTACCTTTCAGGGACAAACCGATTGAACCGCAGAGACGCAGAGAGGGGAGGGGGATCGTCCCCGGTTTCCGGTCATTTCTGCGCCTCCAGGTAGGCGACGAGGGTGCGGATTTGGTCGTCGGTCAGGTGCAGGTTGGGCATGTGGTTGCCGGGTTTGACGGCTTGGGGGTCTTTGAGCCATGTAGCGAGGTTATCCGGCGTGTTGTCCAGCACACCGGCGGCAATCGTATCGCGACCGCCGAAATGGGTGAGATCGGGGCCGACGCGTGCATTCGCGCTCGTCCCGGCGATGGCATGGCAACTGGCACAGGTTTGTTGCTGAAAAAGCGTCGCTCCCTGCATCGCGTCCCCGCCGACCGGGGCGACCGACGCTACCGCTTGCTGTCGCTGCCAGGCGTCGAACTCCGCCTGCGGCTGGACAATGACGCGGATGCGCATCCAGGCATGTTCCGCGCCGCAGTATTCTGCGCACGCGCCAAGATAGGTGCCGCTCTTGGTCGGCTCGACCCAGAGCCAGTTCGTGTGACCGGGGATCACGTCCATCTTGCGACCGAGTTGCGGCACCCAGAAATCGTGGATGACGTCGCCGCCTTCCAGTTGCAGCAGCATGCGCCGCCCGACGGGCAGATGCACCTCGTTCGCCGTCACGACGCCGGACGCCGGGTATTGA
>JBBSFO010000740.1:0-2739 GCA_038238655.1 Thermomicrobiales bacterium
GGCAGCCACCATCGCACCGTTTTTCCCTCGCAGGTGAGCCACCAATGCAGGGCGCAAAGGAAGAGCACTACCTCGGCCAGTTGGTATTGATTGATCGTCCAGGCGACGAGCGAGTCCGTAACGGCGGGATGGATCAGCAACAGTCCGGCACCGGCGAATGCCAGTGCGCGACTGCGAAAGAGGCGGAGCAGCATCGCCCCAAACAACGCCGCCGCGAGCGCGAAGAAGAAAATGCTCGCCCCGTGGTACGCGCCCGCGTTGAAGCCGAATACGAGGAATCGCACCGCATATACCATAACGGTCAGCGGGCGATAGAACGCAACCTCGAGATGCGCCGCATCCCACGTTCCCCAGAAGCTGGAAAGCACTTCGTGGAACGAATACGGTCGCACCCAGTGGTAATCGTCGTACACGAATCCGTATCGGAGGGTGGGGGCGTACAGCACGGTTGCGCCGATCAGCGTGCATACGAACAGCAGGACAGCTACCCAGCCACCGTCCGGTGCCGCTCGGCCGGTCCGAGGGATAGACGCATGCGCCGTCCGCGCTGTCGCATTCGTGCCCCGATCGCGCGTCGTAATTCCTTCTCCTCATCTGCATACACGATGATGTCCCTCCCCAGATGAGGAGGGGCATCGTCCGCGTGCGCTAGGTGACGGTAATCGTCTTGACTTCCGATGTTCCTGTTCCTTGCTCGTCGAAGACCGAGATGCGGTAATAGTAGACGCCGACCGGCAAGGAGGCATTGATCGTGTGCAAGTTGCGGGTGAAGGGATACGGGTAATCGCCCGAGTCGCCGTAGAGATAGGTGTTGGCGTTGAGCTTGTTCGTCGGGCCGATTTCGATGATGACCGAGCCGGGCCGATCGGTCGAGAACCCGAAGATCGTCGCCGCGCCCGCTCTTGTCTGGCTGGCCGTGGCGTCACTGATCTTGATGCCACTCGTCTCCGCGTTTGCCTGGACCGCATTGCCGGCAAACGGCGTCGGGCCATCATCCGACGCGCTGGCATCGGCCCGATCCGTCGGCAGGACCGAGACGATGCGGAACAGATACGCTCTCGTCGGGTCCAGCGAGATCGCGGTGGCGGTATGCGTGGTGCCGAGCGGATCACCGCCATCACCCTTTCGGAAGCGATCGTACGTGCCATTCGTCGGCCCGGTCGCCGGGCCATATTCGATGCGCGCGTAGGTGGCGACGTTTGTGTTCCAGGTGACGGTGAATGTCGTCGCAGTCTTCTTCGCCACAGTGATCGCGGAGTTAACGGGCACGCCGCCTGCACCCGGAAGCATGAGGGTACGGTCCTGATCGTCTACCGTCAGGTTCCCCGCGAGGTCCCGTGATTGAGCACGAAAGTGATATGTCGTGCCGGGGGCCAGGCCGGTGACGACGACCTGATGATCCAGCGTGAAGATCCCTTTGAGCTTGTCCTGAATGCTCTCGTAGTTCGTGGACGCGCCATACTTGAGTTCGCTGGATGCCGGTTCGTTCGTCTGCCATGCTACGGTGAATGAGTAAGGTGTTTGATCCGGTACGCTGATCTTCATGATTTTCGGCGCCGTTGTGTCCGCGACGACGGTCGGGATGGCGGTGACGGATGGCGTCGGCGTGATCTGTGTCTGGGGCGACTGGTAGCGCCAGGTGTAATAGTGCTGACCGATATTGCCGAACTCGACCTTGAAGGCATCGGGGTTCGATGGCGTGTAGGTCAGGACCCGCCGCTGGAACGCCTGCGCGAGCACGTCTTTCTGCTGCCCGGCTACCTTGACGTTCGACCAGAATGGCTCGGAGATCGCGAAGCCAATCGAGAGAAGGCCGACCTTCGTACGGTAGTTGGAGAAGGCGGCGGGAACGTTATGGTGGGTATCGGCATCGTACGCCGCGATCGTTCCTTGTGGGTCGCTTGCGTACTGACCGGTATACGTACCGAGCGTGCCCGTCGCGCCGAGCAACCGGGTGGTTGGCGCGCCAGCGGCGGTAGGCGTATCGGCGAGGAGCGTCGTCGCGTTCATGTTGATCGAGGCATAGGTCGGGCCGATATTGTCCGGATCGCCGGCGACGGGGACACCGGCGGGTTGGAACGTCTGGAACGTGTTATCGCCCGCTTGAAGTTTGCCGCTGATCAGTTCCGTTGCGAGCAGGCCGTTGGTGACGATGCCCGTTGTCGGGTTCGTCAACTCCATGCGCGCCTTATCGAAGTATTGAACGAGGCGCGACCCTCCTGGCGCTTCCGCATAGGGTTCGGGCTGCCCATCCCGCGCCAATGAAAGCGGCCCCCAGAAGTTCGGCGTGATCGCTTCGCCCGCCTGCCATTGCGTCTGGAAGGCCGGATTTGCGAATCCGGTTGCCGCGCTGGCAGGCCCTGCGATCCATGCCGTCATCGTCGCGCCGAAGAGCGCAATGACCGCGAGGAAACTCCACGTGGTCTGCCGTCGTAGCCGCCGGGTTCGTTTCTGTCCGCGCATTGAATCCTCCTTGTCCTTCCCCGAAGGCACGCATTGATGTACGTACACATTGCAAGCATAGCATATGCACTCAGCAGACACAACCAGTAACAAACGAGCAATGAGCAGTGAGCAACGAGCAATGAGAAGGGCCTCTTTTCCCCTCATTGCTCCGGTGGGGGCGCACCGGTAAGGCGAGTGATCTCGTGAACGACTTCGTCGAGATACGTGCGGTCTTTGATTTGCGTTGCCATCCGCCGTAGGAGGGCAGTGCACGCTTCCTCTGCCGTGAGCACC
>JBBSFO010000741.1:0-2738 GCA_038238655.1 Thermomicrobiales bacterium
ACAGTGTGTGTACTTGGGAAGAGGTACCCAATGACGCACAGCGGCCCATTGTGACAGGCATGTGCGGAGCGCGTGCGCTGAAAGACGCCCTTCAAACACAACGTCAGGATGAATGCCCCGATTGGGCTGGCGATCATGAGTACGGCGGCGCGACGGCGCCCCACACCGAACAGAGCGAGTGCGGCGAGCGGCGCGAAGAGGATCGTCGCCGTGCCGATGTCCGGCCCCAGATGCATGAACCGCGTGCGAAAGGAAAGATCGTCGTCCTCGAACCCGCCCGGCACTGGACCGCGAACCCAATGATGCACGCGCAGATCGAGGGCAAGCGTCCGGCCCGATGTGACGACGATGCCGAGCGCCAGAAAGAGCGCCAGTAGTAGTGCAACCAACCCGAGTTGCGCGATCATCCTCCGTCGCACCGACACTGCCCCGGCGGTCTCGACGGCATCGGCACGCCATTCTTGTTCGGTCGTCGTGAGACTATCCTCTCGGCTCCCCGCACCCTTTGACTTGAAGTGGTCGGGGCACGGTGAAAGACCCGCCAGTAACCAGGCCGCATGCCGCGCGAGTATAGCACGCACCGCCGCGCTCTTTGTGTCCCCGTGGCTCGTGATTATCGCCTGCCACCCGCTCGCCCGAGGACGCGGCGAAACTCGTGGGGGATGAAGCGGTGGCGCTTGCCGTCAATGACGGTGCGCTCGCCGCAGGCGGAAAGCGTGTGGATACCGTAGCGATACGGACCATCGGTGTACGGCGCCACGGTAATGATCGGTTCTTCCGCGAATTCGGTGGGCGTGAGGCGCAACACCTTGTTGATGACGACCGCGCCGCCATACGTCTGGGTGGAATCCTGCGCGGGGCGATACAGGTGGCCATCGTGGACAAAGGGCGTCCCGGCGGGGCGACCGGAGCGGAGGTCGCGCTTCACCGGGTTGCCGACATGCGGCGTCCACGGGCCAAGCGGCTCGGCGGCATACCAGGCGTGGAGCGTCGTGCCATGGGTGCCGTCCTGCTCGGAGCAGAGCAACCACCAGCGGCTCTCATGGTAAAAGAGCGTCGCGTCGAGGGCGGCGAACCCTTCGATCAGCGTGGCGCGCCGCTCCCATTGATAGGGAAACTTCGTCGCCTCGTAGCAATGAACATCGCGCGCCGTGCCCGTCTCCGGAATGCAATAGCAATGTCCTGCATGCTGGAGGATATACGGATACGACATGTGGACTGGCTCCGCGATGATCGGCGTCGGCGGGCCAAATCCACCATCCGGCGTGGACGTGAGGGCGACGATATACCCTTTTCCGTCGGCATAGGAAAATCCTTCCGCGAGGATCACCGGGCCGTCGTTTGTCTCGACCATGAACGGGTCGGCAAGGAATGACCCACGCGGCGGTTCCGGCAGCCAGCGTACCGGCGGCCGCGCGCCGGGTGTCAGGAACGTATGAATGGGCGCCTCCACGATGCCAATGTTCCACACATCGTGCCGGAAGAGCCGCCGATAAAGACGGACGGGCATACGCCGACTATTCAACGTTCGAAGCACGCAGAAGGGTTGGCTTCTCATAGTGTACGATTCCTTCCGCGCATGATATGGCCGATCATCGCCACGCGGCCTCCACTTCTCCGATTACCTTCGACATCGTGTCCCCACTTCATATCATACAGAAATCCGATATCCACTTGACAGAGCCTACACCACAAGTCATACTACCGGAAAGGCATACTTTTGGAGGGACCACAATGGCGCTGCCAGAACAACTGCAACAAAGACTTGTTCGAGTCCAGGAAAAGGGGCAAGTAACGCTGCCCGCTGAGATGCGAAAAAGCCTCGGCCTAAAGAAAGGCGATCTTGTCGCCGTGACATCAGCCGACGGCGGAGTATTCATCAAGCCGGTGGAAATCAAAGAGCAGAAGGGGTCACCCTGGCTCAAAGAACTCTATGACTACTTCGCGCCAGTGCGGGAGGAGATTCGCACCCGGGGGTTGAGCGAGGAAGAGGTGAACGCCGATATTGACGCTGCGGTGCGCGAGGTGCGCGCGAGGCAGCGTGATTAGCGTCGTTTTCGATACGGTTATCTTCGTCCGTGGCCTCATCAATGCGGAAGGCCTCTGGGGACGGCTTATCTTCGACTATGCGGACCGATACCGCTTAATCATTTCGCAGCCTGTTCTTATCGAGATTCTTGAGGTGATGACGCGCTCAAATCTCACGCGTAAGTATCGCGGCCTCGCCACTCGCAACCTGCAAGCGATTCTTGGTATCCTCGCAAATGCCGAGGAAGCGATCCTCGTGGACATCCCCGCCATTAGCCGCGATTCCAAGGACGACAAATTCCTTGCGACAGCGGTTGCTGGTCGGTCTTCCTATCTGGTAAGCGAAGATAGGGATTTGCTAGACATTCGAGAGTACCAGGGCGTGCCGATAATCACTGCAGCCACCTTTCTCTCGATCCTCGAAGCCGACACATCGCGCCGACCTGACGATGGAAGAAACGAGGGGCACTGCGGATAGATCACGCACCGCCCGCCGAATCGCAGACTGAGGACAAAGAATGATGGATGAATTTCGCGACAGCATTTTAGCGTTGATCACCGAAACCTCGACGAACCTGCCGCCAGACGTGCGACGGGCGATGGCGCGGGCGGTCGAGACGGAGACCGGGGAGCGATCCGCGCAGGCGCTCGGCGTGATTACGACAAATATTGACATGGCCTGCGAGAACGTCGGGCCGATCTGCCAGGAC
>JBBSFO010000742.1:0-2733 GCA_038238655.1 Thermomicrobiales bacterium
CGCTCGGCACCGATCACGGAACCCCGACGCTCAAGGGCTACTCGGAAGGCATCACGTTCAAGGGATTCTCCGAGGAACACACGACGATGATCGTCGAAGGCCCCGCCCGTGCCCTCCGCCCCGGCGACACCGTCGAGGTGATCCCCGGCCATGTCTGCACGACCGTCAATCTCTACGACTGCTACTACGCCACCCGCAACGGCGCTGTCGAAGCCATCTGGCCCGTCGCCGGTCGCGGCCGCTCGCAGTAGGAATCGGATTAGCCACAGAGGCACAGAGGACACAGAGGGAGAGAAGATTAGGTACAAGCCATTCTCCATTCTTTTTCTCTGTGTCCTCTGTGCCTTTGTGGCTACATTCCCTGAATCGCTATGGAGGATACGATGACTGGGATTTATGAACGCCTCGGGATTCGGCAACTCATCAATGCGCGGGGGACGCATACGCGGCTCGGCGGCTCGATCATGCCAGCGGAAGTGCTCGATGCGATGCGCGAGGCGGCGGGTGCGTACATCCTCCTCGATGAGTTGCAGGCCAAAGCGAGCGAGGTGATCGCCCATGCAACAGGGGCGGAAGCGGGCATGGTGACGGGCGGCGCGGAGGCGGGTTTGTTGCTCGCGACTGCCGCCTGCATTGCCGGGAACGATCCGATCAAGATCGCGCGATTGCCGGACAGCAGCGGCATGAAGAACGAGGCAATCATCCACCGTGCGCACCGCAACGGCTACGATCATGCCATCCGTGTGGCGGGCGCGACGGTCGTCGAGGTCGGCTACGGACACGGCACAATCTCCTATCAACTCGAAGCGGCATTCACAGAGCGGACCGCGCTCGTCGAGTATCTCGCCTCGCCGTGGGCGAGCCGGGGCGCGCTATCGCTACCCGAGACGTGCGAGATCGCCCACCGGCACGGCGTCCCCGTCCTCGTGGATGCGGCGGCGATGCTGCCCCCACCGGAGAATCTGACGCGCTTCATCGCCGAGGGCGCGGACCTCGTCGCCTACAGCGGTGGCAAGGAACTGCATGGGCCGCAATCCTCCGGCATCCTCGCCGGGCGCGCCGACCTGATCCGCGCCGCGCTGGCGAATGGTAGTCCGAACCACAGTGTCGGTCGCGCTGCAAAGGCCGCGAAGGAGGACATCGTCGGGCTGATCGTCGCCATCGAGCGCTACCTCCGCCTCGATCACGCCGTCGAGATGGCGCGCTGGGAGGCGCAGGCGGACTACATGCTCGAACGGCTCGACGGCCTGCCCGGTGTCGAGGCCCGCCGCGTTTACGACGGGCGCGAGCACATTACGCCGCGCGTCGAACTCCGCTTCACCCCGCAGAGTGGCATTGATGGTCACGCCCTTGTCCTCGCAATGGAGCAGGGCGACCCGCGCATCTATCTCTTCGAACCGAACGGCCCGAGCGCCGCGCCGAACAGCGTCATCATCAACACGCAGACGATGCAGCCGGGCGACGAGAAGATCATCGCGGACGTTCTCCGCCCCGCGCTCCGTCAACGCCTGACGGATGGATGATGCGGCGGCCATTGCGGAAATCCGGCTGTGTGTCGAAGTCGGTAACTTCGCAATGGATGAGGAACATTGCGATGAGCACAGGTTCAACGAGGGTTTTGTCATCCGGCAAGCGATCCAAGGTGTGGTCTCCGGTGATGTCATCGAAGCGGATACGCGACGGAATCGGTGGCTATTTTGTGGTACGGTACGCGAGATGCGGCAGGAAACGTGTTTTCGTGGCCAGTGGCTCCATGTCAGCGTGGAGCGCGACGATGCCACACGAGTGGCGATAGTTACGATGTGTCGTCCACGCATAGGATTGTGGCGAACGGAGCGTGACCGATGGTGAGAAAAATGGTGACGACGACAAGGACCATTGCAAGAATCATTGGGCCGTACAATGGTCAGCGAATTTCCGGCACCTCGAACAACATGCTCGAAGTAATCATCACGATTACGTATAACTTCGACGGCTTCTTGATTGCCGTCGCGGACGTTCCAGCACAGTTGGATCGGGAGAAAGAAAGATACTACCTGTCAGGGCCAGTCGCGATTCGTCTCAACGACAAAGTGAACGAAATCGTGGTAGAGACACAGCGCAAGCAGCAGACAGAACCGGAAACAGTGCAGCGCGATACATCACTGATGATTGAACTGACGGCGACTGATTTCCTTTCCGACGCGGCGTAAGCACGTCGTACGATCATTGAGCGCCGCGATGAATTCGCCTATCCGACGATCCAACTACATTGCATCCATCCACGCGGCGTATCCGAATCTGCGCATCGAACGAATCCGCCTGAACGACGAGGGGCAGTACAACGACATCCTGATCGTCAACGACGATCTGATCTTCCGTTTCCCGCGTCACGACGCGGGGATCGAGAAACTGGAAGCAGAGACCGCGCTCCTCGACCGCATCCGGCCCGCGCTTCCGCTGCCCATCCCCGCGCCTACCTACCGCCAACTCGTGCCGCGCACGGTCGGGCAGGTCTTCGCAGGCTACCGGCTGCTTCCAGGCGAACCGCTCTGGCGCGAGACGTTCGCCGCGATCACCGATCCCGCCATCGTGCAGAGACTCACGACGCAATTGGCAGCCTTTCTGCACGATCTGCACGGCATCCCTACCGATAGCGTCGCGGACATCCTGCCTGCCGCCGACTGGCGTCAACGCTGGGACGATCTGGACGCGGAGATACGGGCCGCGCTCTTTCCGCACATGCCGGAGGGC
>JBBSFO010000743.1:0-2729 GCA_038238655.1 Thermomicrobiales bacterium
CCTTGCATCATGCTGCTCGATCCATGTCCCCCTCGGCCCGTGAGACCGTTAAAGCCTCCGACCATGACCAATCCGGTCGTGCCAATCGCCAGGGTGACGACGAGCACACCGGCGGCGACCCAACCCAATGTCTGTTTCTTCATCGTTCGTCTCCTCGTTGTGTGCGGGTTGCACTGGTCATCCTGCCCGCCGCGATCATCGGTCGTTTCAGCGCTGCAGGAGCAGGGCGCGTCGGCGTGCGTACTCCCGGTCGTCGATCTCGCCGTTGGCGAAGCGGCGTTCCAGCGTCTCGAGCGCGTCGCCGCCCGGACTGGATTGGTTGCTCGCGCGCAGGATCGCCCAGACGATCAGTGCGATGATGGCGCCGACCGCCACCGTGCAGAAGATGATCAATCCTGTGTTCATCTCGCCGTAGTTCATCATCCGAGTGTCCTTCCTTGAGACCACAATCATCGAGCAACCATGATGAGGGTAGAGCACTGCCCGCAAGGAGTGCGTGGCAAATCGCAGACGCCCGTTGCAAAACCGTGACAAGACGGCAGTTACCCAGCCCGCCGCACTCTGCCCTTGCGTTCGCTCCGCGACACTCGGCAGTCGCCTCGCGCCTGTCACGATGGGTATGACGGGGAGCGGGACGCCGCCGTCACATCGGCTGCGACACGTTCTCGATCTCGATGAGCGGTGGCGGCTTGCGGTCGTCGCCGGTGGTCGGCGGCAAATGCAGCGCCGCGCGCAGTTGCACAAAGCGCAGCAGGTCGTTGCGGGTCAGCAGGCCGACGATGTGGCCCTCCGCAACGACCGGGAGTTGGTTGAAACTCCCCCCTTGGATCCGCTCGAGCGCGGCGAGTACCTGATCCGTCGGGGCGACTGAGACCAGCCGCGCCATCGGGATCATCGCCGCTTCGACGCGCGTCCCCGCCCAGCGCTCCTGCGGGATGCGCACGACATCGCTGAGCGTGACGATGCCGACGAACCGATCCCCTTGCTCGACCGCTCCGGCACGCGTGTTGTACGCGAGGAAGGTCTCGTTGATCACCTGCGCGAGCGTCGTCCCCGCCTGCACCACGGCAAAGTCGCGCGTCATCACGTGCTCCACCGTGATCCCTGTCAACTCCTGCTGGAGGGTGAGTTGCTGGACGTTGCCCTGTGCGCTCGTCAGGACGAACCAGCCGACGAAGGCGAGGATGATCCCGTTGGCGATCTGGCCATTGAAGGCGAGGATCACGCCGATGGCGATGAACCCATAGGCGATCAGGGAGCCGACGCGCGCCGCGACCCGCGTGCCGCGCGAGTATGACTTCGTCGCCCCCCAGACGATGGCGCGCAAGACCCGCCCGCCATCCATCGGGTACCCCGGGACGAGGTTGAAAACGGCGAGGGCGATGTTCACCCAGCCGAGATAGGCGGTGATGCCGCCGAGCGGCACGCTGAACGAATGGACGACGACGTAGAGGCCGAGAAAGAGCGCGCCGAGCAGGAGCGAGGTGACCGGCCCCGCGATGGCGATGGCGAACTCCTGGGAAGGCATCTGCGGCTCGGACTCGATCTCGGCGAGGCCGCCGATCGGCAGAAGGGTGATCCGGCGCGTGCGGATGCCGAAGCGGGCGGCGACCAGGGCGTGGCCGAGCTCATGGATGACGATGGAAGCGAAGAAGAGGAGTGTCGTCGTCAGGCCGGCGGCGAAGTAGGCCCGGGTGGTCCAGCCGGGGAAGCGGTCGGGGTAGTACGAGGCGGCGAACGACCAGAGAAAGAGGACGAAGACGATGATCCACGACGCACTGATCGAAACGGGAATGCCGCGGATCGTGGCGATCCGGATGGAACCGTTCATCGGTCGGGTATCCTTTCATGGGGACGGAGATGCGATCTCGAACATACTGCCGTCCGGGACATGTTCATACCCGATGTCATTGTGGTTCTCCTTGCCTTGACGATCGTTGCGGGCTCAGTCGCCGACGGTGCTCGGGGTGGGCGTCGCCACTCCCCTCACCCGGCGACGAATCAGGCCGGCGTTCCACGGCGCACCAAGCACCGGCAGAACGAAGTGGTCCGCGCCCCAGTACCCCGCCACCTGCCATGCGAGCATGATTAGGATCGCCGCCGTGAAGAGCACCGGGTTCGTGCTCGAACTGCCCGCCAGCAGGAAACTCATGTTCATCAACGCTCCGAAGAAGGCGGCAATGCCCGTCAGTCCGCCGACGATCAGGCCGATGCCGATCAGCAGCTCGCCGAGACAGATCACCTTCGCGAACCAGTCATACCACTGATGATTGAGCATGTACTGCAGGAACGAGCGGTACCAGTCGTACGAGATCGCCGGCTTGCCCGTCTTGGGGATCGCCGCCGCGTTGGTCCAATAGCCCTTTAGCGCGCCGCCATTCGAGAGCCACGAGGGACTGCCGGTGATCTTCTCCCAGCCCGCCGTCAGCCAGGCGATGCCGACATAGAGCCGGATCGCCAGCCAGAGTGGGGCGGAGCGGGTGTCGTGGAAGAGGAAGTGGGAAAGGGCAGGCTCGCGCACGGCGGTAGACTGTCCGGCATCGATGGGATGGGTCACCACATGGTCATAGATCATCGTGCCGACCGCACCGAAGGCGATGGCGAGGCCTAAGAGCTTGTATGTAAAGTGAATCACGGCGGTTCGAGTCGTTTGAGCATCACCTGAATCATCACGATCAGGATCATCGCTTCGCTGCTCTCCGGCAACTGCTCGTAGTCCTTGCTCAGGA
>JBBSFO010000744.1:0-2725 GCA_038238655.1 Thermomicrobiales bacterium
GGAACGGAATGCCCTCACACCCGGCGACTTCTACACGCTGCTCCCGGAAAACGACATCCACCGCGTCCGCACGACCTCAGATGTGACGTCGGTCTCGCTTCACCTGCTCGGCAACGACAACGGCTGCATCGCGCGGCGGCAGTACGTGCCGGACGAGAAGATTGCGCGCCCCTTCCGCAGCGGCTACCTCAATATCAAGTGCGCCGACGGCGAAGCCCGCGCCACCCCGACCTGGGATGAGGTACACGAATCACTGGAGCGGCTGGCGGTGGTGTAGCGAAGAGGTTTCCCATGTCCGACCCAGCCGCCTTCTTTGCCAGCAAACTTCGGGAGAGCGCGGAGAATTTCGCCTGGGCGGTCGCACAGGTACCGGTTGAGCGGCATTGCACGCCGCCACCGGAGCCGCTTGGTGAGTGGTCCGCGATGCGGCAAGTCTTCCATATGACGCATTACGAGCGGACAATCGCGTTGCCGACGATGCGCCAATGGCTGGGAGAGCCACGTCCGTCGCGCGACGCCTGGCTCCAGGAAGAAGCGATCTGGAACGGCAGTCAGGGCCACGATGGGGGCCACCTGCTCGCCGATTTCCGCGCCGTGCGCGAGGAACAAGTTGCGCTGCTTCCGGTATTCGATCGCGCAGCGTGGGACGAACCTCGGTTGGCGATCTGGGGTCCGCTGACGACCACACTGCACTGGACCATTGCCAAAACCTATCAGCATACGTTCGAACACACGAACACGATCCTGCAAATCGCCTTGTTCTCCGACATGATCGTTGAGCGTATGCGGGCGCGAGGAAGTAATGAGTAGCGAGTGAAGGGGTCAAATCCCTCGTTACTCGTTACTTCCCCATGCCCCTATTGGACGGCGCGGTTGCCGAGTTCGCGGAGGGGTGCGACGGCCGGTACGTGCCGGAGGGCCGCTTCCTGCTCGACGGCAACTCGGGTTTCTTCCGTCTGGATGTGATCAATATCGCGCCGCATGACGTAGAAGCGGTCGCTCGTGTCGTCGCGGACGGATTCGACGGTACCCGCGTACATCCAGCGATAGATCGTCGGGCGCGCGACACCAAGTTGATCCGCTGCAGCGCTGATGCTCATTAATTCGCTGTGATCCACGCTGCGCCACTTCGCCTGCGAGAGCATCTTGCCGAGTGGCTCGGTCCAGAATGGGTGTTGCACTTCGTAGGTGTCTGCCCCAGCGGGCCAGAGGAGCAAATCGAGGATCGCGCGGACGGACTGCATCACCTGCTCGGCGGGTACGCGCTCCTCGCCCCGCGCGATGCGGGCGAGGCGCTGCAAGTCCTGTCCCAGCGGGCCGGCGCGCAGTTGCTCCACCGAAACGGTCTCGGGCGCCGCGCCAGTCAGATGCCGGTGATACCGGTGCAACTGGCTGTGGATCAGCCGCAAGGTCTGGTCAATGATCGGCTCGTAGTCTACTGGCATACTATATACCTTCGTTTCTTCTATGCCGCACGCTGCTGCCATCGTCTCAATACGGACATGTTGTACGTTACGTATTGTACGTGCAGAGGGCGCGCTATGTCAAGTGAGTAGAACGTTTGCTTCGGTAGTGCAGCAATCCTCACCTACTTTGATGCACGGTTCGCGTTGCGCAACGACCCAACAGATACGATTTACTGATGAATGGCGTTTGCCTCGGTAAATAACCATGGTGCGTAGCGACGAATTTCCTCACCAAGCGGACTTTCACGCCACTGCGGCGCAAACCACTCTAACGGGATGAAGTAGCGAGAGAAGGTTCGACGGTGTGGTGAACCGGACGGTGACAGGATAGTGGCACGGATTACCAGTCCCTCACCAGCAGCCCATCCGTAGTAGCCGCGCGACCATGGTCGTATCGCCTCGATGTCCTGCCAGAGTACCCAGGAGTATCGACCAGATCGCCGATACCCAATGCCGTCGAGGGTGACGGTAAGGGTTGTCGTTCTAGCTGCCAATGCGGCACCGATACCTATACCGACGAAGGAACTGATCGCGACAAATGGGTCCAAGCTGAAATGATGCGGCGGGAGCAGGCCACTCAAGACAACGACAATCGCGAGGGAAAGTGGGTAGGCGATCAGCCAGCCAAGGAGCACACGTGGACTACGGAAGGTGTACCGATAGACACGTTCTATTGCCGGTGCCTGCTCGATCCCACTCTGTTGCATCGGCGACTCCCGCATGCGAACGGACCCTGCCATATCGAACATTGTCGCACAAAGCACAGTATTGGTCAGAGTCATATTGTGTGACACGATCCATGTGCAGATTTTTCTACACTGTCCGCCGATAGGGCAACAGCCGCCGTTCGACTTCGTCCATGAGGACGTTGAGGAGGACGCCGAGGAGGGCGGCGGCGATCAGGCCGGCGTACATCTGCTCGATGTCGAGGATTTGCCACGAGAGCCAGATGCGCGTGCCGATGCCGTATCCGCCGGGGATGACGAACTCGCTGCCGACCGCGACGATCAGCGAGAAGCCGAGCGCGAGCCGCGCCCCGGTGAGGACGAGCGGCAACGCGCCGGGCAGCGCGACGGTGCGGATTACCTGCCAACGCGATGCCCCAAACGCGTGCGCGACATCGAGGTGCAGCCGGTCAATCGCCAGCACGCCCGCCATCGCATTGAGCAGCACGAAAAAGAAACTGCTCGCGACGATCATCGCCACCTTGCTTTGCTCGCCCAGCCCGAAGATGACGAGGAAGAGCGGCAAAATGGCGA
>JBBSFO010000745.1:0-2721 GCA_038238655.1 Thermomicrobiales bacterium
AGCGCGTCGGAATGGCTGCGCCCGCTCTGCAGGCGGCATTGAACCGCGCGCGGCCGATCCTCTTCGCCGCCCGCGAGGGACGCATCCACCCCGGTCGCGACGAGAAGGTGCTGACGGCGTGGAATGGCCTGATGCTCCGCGCCTTTGCTGAGGCTGCCGCCGCGCTCGACCGCGCCGACTACCGCGCCACGGCGAAGCAGGTCGCCAACTTCGCCCTCGCGGTGATGCTTCGGCGTAACGGGTTGCTCGTGCGCACCTACAAGGATGGCAGATGCAAACTGAACGGCTACCTGGAGGATTACGCGTTCTTCGCGGACGGCCTGCTCGCCCTTTACGACGCGACGTTTGATGCGCGCTGGCTGGTCGAGGCGCGCGATCTCGCGGCCACGATGATCGTGCAGTTCTGGGACGACGCGGCAGGCGGCTTTTTCGATACGGGCCGCGACCATGAGGTACTCATTGCCCGGCCCAAGAGCGTCTTCGACAACGCGATTCCCGCCGGGAACTCGGTCGCCGTTGAAGTGCTCCAGCGCCTCGCCGTCATCTATGACGACGATCAATATGCGGAGAAAGCCAATCGTGTCCTGCGCGGCTTGTGGGAACCGATGACGCGCTACCCAACCGGCTTTGGCCGCATCCTCTGCGCCCTCGATTTCGCCCTCGCCACGCCGCAGGAAGTGGCGCTCGTCGGCGAACCGGACGCGCCGGACACTGCCGCACTCGTCAATGTCCTGCATCGCCATTTCCGCCCGAACACCGTCATCGCGCTTCGGCGTCCTGGTGCGCTCGAAGCCGATCAACCCGCGCTCCTTCGTGCCCGCACCCCGATTGACGGCCACGCAACCGCCTACGTCTGCGAGCGCTACGCCTGCCAACTCCCCGTCACAACGCCCGATGCATTGGGCGCACAATTGGGCGATTGACTGTCGCCATGCCGGGGAAGCCTAACCCCCAACCCCCTTCCCCGGAGGGAAGGGGGAGCGAGCCTCTTGGAAGCCACAATGTTTAGGACAGGGCACGGCATCGCGACGAGTCACCCCTTCCCTCCGAGGGAAGGGGTCGGGGGTTAGGATTCCCCGGCGACAGCAGCAATGCACATGTCCTCAGTCCTCAGTCCTTTGGAAGACCCGCACCTGTGGATCAAACGTTACATCTGGATCAAGTGGGAAGATCGGGCGGGCGCATTCGGTGTGGCCGAGGTACGGGAGATTCGCGCTCGTTGAGCCGGGGGCGTCTACATTGATGAGACGGGCGCACCAATCGGCGTACATGTGCGACTTGCAGTGCGGCGACTTGACGACAACGCAATCGAACTGCTGCGGGTCCTGTCCGTGTGCGAAGTAAAACGAGCGGTCATGCAAATTGACCGGGCGACTGCCGAGGACGAGCGTGTAATTGTCTGCGATGACGACCGCCGTTGGCCCGGAGTACGCTTCCATTCCGTTGAATTCCGCGATGAATTGGCCGTCTGAGAGCGAATGCACCCGCCCTTCGATGGTCAGCGGCGGAAATCGCTCCGGGTCGAACGCACCGCCGACCGCAGTGCGAATCCGGTTGCCGACGCCCGCCGCGAAGGCGGCTGCGGCGGCGCGCGGGTCAATGATTGGCACGAGTGTCCGGCCACGATAGTCCCCCTCCATCAGCGCGCGGAGGATGGCATTGCTGTCGCCGGAGGCGCCCGAACTCGTCGCGTCCGCCGCATCCATCATCACAGTGGTACCGGTGGTTGCCTTCGTGATCTGCACGGCGTCGGCAAGCGGTGTCAGGTCCTCGTGGAGATTGCCGCGCACCGCCCAGAAGTCTTCCGCCAGCGCGAGCGCCTCGCGCGCCGAGCGTTCCGCGTCGTCGGTGACGACGATGCTGTTCGAGCGCAGATCGGGAACATCGGTGAATGGGTTGCCAATGAACATCCCGGCGGAAAACCCGCCCGCACTCGCCTCAATCGCCTGACAACGGCGAATGAACCCGCCGAAGAGGCCCGTCTCTGTAATCAGTTCCTTGCCGCGCACGAGGGCGGGGATTTTTACCACCGCCGTCGCGGGTCGCACGCCCTCGTCGAGGATACGCAGGAGGAGGCGCGCTGCCCGCTCACCCGTCTCGAACATATCCACATGCGGATAGGTATGGTAGACCGTCAGCGCGTCGGTGTGTTCCAGAATGCGGTCGGTGAGGATACCGTGCAGATCGAGGGAAATAACGATGGGGATGCGCTCGCCAACGATCTTGCGCGTTTCCGCGAGCAGGTAGCCTTCCGGGTCGCCCTCGCCCTCGGCGGACATCGCGCCGTGCAGCGAGAAGTAGACGGCGTCCACAGCGGGCGCGATCTTTACCGCGTTGAGAAATTCACCGGCGATGCGCTGCCAGTCTACCACCGCAAGCGTCCCGCCCGACGTGATCGCCCGCGCGCCGAACGCCGGAACCAATGCAATGTCGTTGCGGGCGGTAAAGACGCGCAATGCGCCGCTCATCTCGCTCTGTGTGCCCTGATGCACGGCGATCAGTTCGGCGCCACGCGAGAACGTAAAATCGTCATAGTGGCTCAACGCCGGGTTGAACGACGAAACTTCCTGCTTGCACTCGCCGAGCAAAATCCGTGTCATCGCATCTCCTCCGTATCGGTACCGTACGTCAGTCAGCAGTCGCTTTGGTGATGACGAGTCGTTGCGTATCGCTGCGGTAGACAAGCAGCATGCCCACCGCGCAGACGATGAAGCCGATGCC
>JBBSFO010000746.1:0-2713 GCA_038238655.1 Thermomicrobiales bacterium
GAATACGCCCGTCGTGGCGAAGTACTCTTCGCGCGCTATCACGGACGCGATGAGCCATCCCGAACAGTGGCAAATGGACAAGATCCCCAATCAGTCCACGCGCACGTTTGGCAATGGAATCTACTCTGTCCGTGTTTCCAAGAAACCAGACGGATCCGGGCTCTTCTCGTGGGGAAATTGGGTGCCACCGGAAGGGGTGCGGGGGACCGAATTCATCGCAGAAGTGGAGATGCGCCTTCAGGGGGATGCGGCGGGCGCTGCCGGTGGGTTCGTTTTTCTGTACAACTACGCCTCAAATGTCAACGATTATCAATACATGACCTTTACCATCCGCGGGGACCGCAAGTTCTCGGTAGCGCAACAATTGCCCGGCGGCGAGGGCCATGATCATAAGTTGATTGATCTGGCGCAGCACCCTGCCATCAATCCGGGCACAGATACGTCTAACCTCATGCGCATCGAGGTGCGCCAGGGGAAATTCAGTTGTTACGCCAACAATCAGCCGCTCTACCTCGATCAGGTTGTTCCGAATGAAGTTGTGGGATTCAACGCGCTCGCCTTCGCGGCGAACGTGACGAAGACCAGTGTCGAAGCGGACGCCACGGCGATTTTCACCAATCTCCGCTACGAAAAATTGTCATAATAGCCACGCAATGAACCGAGATACATAAGAGCGAGGAGACCTTAATCTATCCTCACTGGAACCGTGCCCAACCCTGCGGATACTAGCGCAGGGCCGTCGTGGTGCGCGATGATCGCAATGCTGCGGCGAGCAACGCGAACAGCGACCCGAGTAGCGCGAGCGCGACGCCGGCAGCCGCCGCGTAGATTGGCCATCCTGGCGTGGCATCGAGTTGGGGCTTTCCTGTCGTCACCGCGAACGCCCGACTTGCAATCGGGCTATTTATCACTGCCTGCGCCACCTGCGCAGGCAGCGTGTTCGTCCGATCACGGAGATGAAGGAGCGCGACGATCATCACGATTACCGCCCCGATACTCGTCAATAATGCCGTCGTGTGCAAGAGGATGCGCACGCGCGGGGCGACCAACGCGATGAGTAACAGCACGCCCGTCACGACGAGTAGGGCAAAGAGGATTTGGAACGCATGACCCTTGTGCTGCCACATCGTCGGCGCAATCGTCGCCTTAATTTCTCGATCGGCAATCCGTGAGAATTCCTGATTCACGTCAATCCCAAACTGCTGCAAAATTTGCGCGCCGGACGGGCCACTCGCGAGGAACGTCACCTTTGCGTTGATCCATCCATGAAGGAAGAGTGCGACGCTGCCGATGACGACACCGATAAGAGCGACGATATCCGCCGCGATAAGCGCGCCACTTGTCCGAACTCGGTTGCGTGGATATTCGTCGGCTGGCGTAGGGTAGTAATACGACAATGTGGTGCTCCTCGGTATGATCGTCGAGTGGTGTGTGTGACGTCTACCACGTGTACGGTATCAAGTTATGCGCGCAAGCGCCAGTGTTTACGGCATTGCGTCTCGTCGAGCGCGACACTGGATCGCGCAGAGCGCCACACATCCAGTGCTCAATAGGTCGAGCTATCGTCGCGTAATACCGGCGGAATGCCCTGGCTTGGTGCCCGGATCAGGTTCGGGAGTGTCGCGATCAGCGAGATGAGGCCGAAGATAAGCGGGGCCAATTTGGACGTTAGCGACATGCGACCGACGAGTGCGCACGCTTCAAAGGTCAGCAACAGGGTGATGGTCAGGCCGGGAACCCAGCGCAACGTGCGATAGACGAGGATCGCTGGAATGAGGCTGATGAGGACCGATCCCACGCTCAGGTAGCACAAGATACCGCCGATCACGCTCACGCCTTTGCCGCCTCGCCAACCAAGAAAGGGCGTGTAGTTGTGGCCAAGGATCAGCAGGGCGCCCGCCCACAAGATGTCTACCTCGCGGATGACACCGAATCCCCGGAGAAGCGCGATCGGTATGAACGCTTTGAGCGCATCCCCGACGAGGGCAAGAGCACCCCATTTCCGCCCGGCGAGGCGTGCGATATTGGACGCACCAACGTTCCGGGAGCCGATCGTCCGGAGATCACCGACCCCCCGGCGACGCGCGATCAGATGAGCGGTCGGGATTGCGCCGATGAGGAAAAGAACAGGGGACAGGAGAAGATACCAGAGCGTCGTTGCCGTCCACATCGTCGCTGCCTGTAACGGTAGCCGAAAAGGGATTGCGGCTAACACGACAGACACCCTCCGCTCGGCGAGGTGCCGAGCGGCCATTTCGCCGATGCCGGTTCCTGCATACGCTCCCTCACTCCCTCGTCTGTCTCGTAGCGATTGCGGGTCCTGCCTCGTTGTTTTTCACACTATCTCCTCTGGGTATCATGCGCTCACTATCAAAGCATAGACCGTACGAGAGAGCAATCGGAGGCCCTGACATTTGAACAGAAATAGGTGGAGGCAACAACAGGAAACCAAACAGGGAGAAAGATGCGATCCGCCTCGTGCGGCGTCGAATGGGGTACAGGAATGGTGTCGCTCGCTACGGGGTGCGGCGACGGACAGAACGTGCGCGGCGCGACGCGTCCAGATGTCACCGTAGACACTGGTCATGGGACACCCGTTTGCGCTATGATTCCCCGCATCACGGCAAGCACTTCGTTAACCGTAGCGGGGGAGGTCGCGTACGAGGTGGATCTGGCTGCGACGAGCACGATAAAGGGTCACGATGCGGATTCC
>JBBSFO010000747.1:0-2711 GCA_038238655.1 Thermomicrobiales bacterium
CTGAGCGAATACCGCAGCACATTGGACGAGCACTTAGCTCGACTTTCCCCAATTGGCATGAGGTGAAGCGGCGGGGTATGCTCGGTACCACTCGACCAAGAGGAGGTACCGATGCATACCCTACCGCCTGCGATGATACTGCTGCTGCGCCCCTTCGCACCACTCTTTTCCAAACGCGTCTGGACGCATGTGCAGGTGTTGCTTGCCGGAGCGATCCTCACGCCCGCCCAACGCACCGTCACCGCCGCTCTGCGCGTCGTGGGCTTGGGAGACTCCCCGCACTTCCAGCGCTACCATCGCGTCCTCAATCGCGCATCATGGTCATCGCTCGCGGTCAGCCGGGTGCTGCTGCGCCTGCTCGTCGCAGCGTTCGTGCCGGACGGGCCGCTCGTCGTCGGCATCGATGAGACGGTGGAACGACGCACGGGGGCGAAGATCGCCGCCAAGGGGGTCTACCGCGATGCGGTGCGGAGCAGCCACAGCCATTTTGTCAAGGCGACCGGGTTGCGCTGGGTCTCCTTGATGCTGCTCACCCCGATCCCGTGGGCACGGCGCGTCTGGGCGCTCCCCTTCCTGACCGCCCTTGCACCCTCCGAACGCGCCAATGCGGCGGCGGGCAAACGACACAAAGCCGTGACCGATTGGGCATGGCAACTGCTGCTCGTCGTGCGTCGCTGGTGGCCCGACCGCGCGATCGTCGCCGTCGCGGACAGCGGCTATGCCGCGATTCGCTTGCTCGCCCGCTGCATCGCCTTGCCACACCCGATCACGGTGATTACCCGCTTGCGCCTTGATGCGGCGCTCTACGAACCCGCCCCGCCCCGTGTGCCCGGACAGATCGGCCGCCCGCGACAGAAGGGGAAACGGTTGCCGACCCTGGCGGCACGGGCGTCCGATCCCGCCACCGATTGGCAGGCGGTCACGGTGGCCGATTGGTATGGCAAGGGAGCGCGGACGATTGAACTGACCGACGAGACCGCTGTCTGGTACCACAGCGGACTGCCACCCGTGCCGATTCGCTGGGTGCTGATTCGTGATCCACACGGGAAGTTCGCTACGCAGGCGCTGCTCTGCACCGATCTGACGGTCACCCCCGCGCAGATCATCGCGTGGTTTGTGCGCCGCTGGCAGATGGAGACGACGTTTGAGGAAGCACGGCGGCATCTCGGTGTCGAGACCCAGCGGCAATGGACGGACACGGCGATCCGCCGCACGACACCCGCATTGCTCGGCCTCTTCTCGTTAGTGACGCTGTTCGCGCATCCGCACCTGACCGCGCATCCCGGCGTCATCCGGCAGGCGGCGTGGTACCGCAAGCGAACGCCGACCTTCGCGGACGCGCTCGCCTTGGTGCGACGGGAGATCTGGGCGCATGAGACTTTTTGCATGTCCAGTGAGGACGCGGAGATGGTACAAATCCCCCGCGTCCTCATCGAACGCTTCACCGAGACGCTCTGTTACGTCGCTTGATTGGGGAAAGTCGAGCTTCAGTGGCGATCAAAAAAGTGGCCATCGAGCAGGTGCGTTCATCCGTGCGTTCAGTGGTGGTACTGTATGGGTCTGTACCGTCATCATAGGAGGGTGCGCCTTTTAGACAACCTTTGCATGTCGGTTTCCGGTACCGAATTGCCGAGTAAGGTCTTTAGGGGAGGAGCGAGAGTAGTGGGTGATCGACTGGCGGGGAAGGTGGCCCTCGTTACAGGTGGGGGCGGGGGGATCGGCGAGGCGACCGCCCGTCTCTACTGGGAAGAGGGTGCCGCAGTGATGATCGTGGATATAGATGCGACGGCGGCACAAATGGCCGCCGCCGGGATCGAGCCCGGCGGACCGCGCATTGCCGCGATCGGAGCCGATCTCACGAACGAGGCGGAGGCGGAGCGTTCGGTGAACGATACCGTCGCCCGATTTGGCACGCTCGATGTGCTCGCGAATATCGCCGCTGTGCGTGTGTCCGGGCCCATCACCGATGTGACACCTGCTTCCTGGGATTTCATTATTGGCGTCAACGTGCTGGCCGTCGCGTACTGCTGTAAGTTCGCGATCCCCCACATGGCCGAAAATGGTGGCGGCAGTATCGTCAATATATCGTCGGCAAATGCCACGGTCGGCCGAAAAAACATGGCGCAGTACGACGCGACGAAGAACGCGGTGTTGGCGCTCACGCGATCGATGGCGTGCGATCACGCCGATCAACACATCCGTGTCAACGCTGTTTCGCCGGGACCGACGCTGACGATGTATCACATCCGCAATCGGGCTGCCAGCGAGAATATCTCACTCGAAGAAGCGGAGGCCGCTATACGCAAGGCCGGTGCGCCACACACCCTCCTCAAGCGTCAAGCCGAGCCCCGTGAGATGGCCTACGCGATGCTATTCCTCGCGAGCGATGAATCGTCGTATGTCACCGGAGCCAACTTCGCGATTGATGGCGGTATCTCCGGACTTCGCGACTAATGGGCTCGCTTAGCTGACCTTCAATCTTGATTCCTGAAGGGGCAGCCACCAGTGAGCGCGACGGCGACGACTGCGGTGAGATGTCAATCTGGGGTGTACTTTGATTGACGTTTCGCCAAACGACCCCTAGAACTGCTAAGTGACGGACGCGGTATCGCAGAGCTTCATCGAACCGTGTGGTTCGCTACCTGCTGGCTCGAGGAGTACCCAATTATGCGATACGGATGGTTCGCTACAGAGATTGCGGTTAAAACAGC
>JBBSFO010000748.1:0-2708 GCA_038238655.1 Thermomicrobiales bacterium
GGACAGAGCGTCTGACTTCGGATCAGAAGGTTGGGGGTTCGAGTCCCTCCGGGCGTACCATCCGTTTCCCTTTGAATAAACAAACGACGGTTACCCGTGCAGTGCATCGCGTCTTGCCTGTTGACACCTGAACAGACACCTCGGCTGAAGGTCATCCAAGTAGCGTTGCGGTCCTTCTTCCCTTGCCTTTCTAAGAGTTCCAGTATCGCACTATCGGGCCGGGAATAATGACCGCCCTCGTCCACCGCCAGACAAGACCGTGACGCTTCCAATCCCGCATACGCTGAATAGGTACTAATTAGACGGCGCTACTTTCCTCAGCCATGGGAACTCGCGATAGAGTCGCGGTATCGCCGCCTCTGCGGCCGCTTCGCCCGCCGGGATGAATTGTGCCCCCTCCTTGAAGCGGCGGAGCGAGACACCCCGGAGGGTCGGCTTAATCAGCACACTGGGCTGCTCGACCGCATGCGCGTGTATCTCGGCGCCCATAATCTCGAAGGAGCGCAACATTGACCCCATCATATTCGGCAGTCGCTCCATGGAGCGGCCATTCAGCGAGATCTCCTGCCGTGGTGCCAGTGTGCCCGAGATGTCCACCGCAATCACCTTATCGGCACCGAGGATCTGCGCCGTACTGATCGGCACCGGATTCACCACCGTGCCATCTACGAGCACATGCCCGCCGATCCGTACTGGGGGAAACAACACCGGGATTGACGCGCTCGCCAGTACCGCCTGCCAGGCCAACCCGCGGCGAATGACGATCTCTGCGCCGGTATTGAGATCGCCCGCGACGGCGGCAAATGGGATCGCGAGATCCTCGATGAGCCGCTCACCCAATACATCCTTCCGTCGCAGGAATCGCGCGACCGCCTGGCTGCTCAGCAGCCCATGGCGGGAGAGCCGCGGGTGAAAGGCGTAGTCACCGGCAAGCCGAAGCAGGTTCTCATACTCATCGAGTGTGCCACCTCTGGCGACGATTGCCGCACAAATGGCGCCGATGCTCACGCCGGTGATGCAGTCGAGCGGCACATGCAGGCGGTCAAGCACACGAATGACGCCGAGGTGTGCCCATCCTTTCACGACCCCACCGCCGAGTGCGAGGCCGATGCGTTGTCCCGCCAGCCAGCGTGCGAGTGCGCCGACCGCGATTCCCCGTGTGGTCGCCGCAGGGAGGATGCCCCGGACGGTTGTCCCGATGCGCATGCTGAGGCGCTCAATCGTCGCAACCGTGGGCGCGAGGGCAGCGGGGGCGTCCGTGAGGATCACGCCGACCTCCGGGCGTATAGGCAGGCTGGCAGGCATCGGCAGGGTGGCGATGCAGGAGCGTATCTCCGCTGCGGACTCAACCGGTCCCGCGACGAGGACACGCGTCACCACCGCGAGCAGCGACGGGTTGAGGTGCGTGCTGTCCGGTCGCATGAGAATCAGGGCGTGCCGGTATCGATCTTCCAGGCGACTCAGCACACCGAGCAGTCCGGCGATCGCTCCCGCAGCATGCGCTTCATCCGTGTCCGACGCGTCGAGGGTGATCGCAACGACAGGCCGCTGCTCGGACGGATCATCGGGAGCCGCGAGCGCACCGTCTAGCCTGCCAGAGAGCAGGTCCTCTACACGATAGACGGTGCCGGACTGGTCGGCCCCATCTTCGACCCGAACGAGGAGTGTCGCACTGCCCGTGAGCAACGCCAGATGTTCCGCCAACTCGCCCCAGACGGGAGACGCAGCAGTGAGAATAAGGGTCACCTGCTGCGGCGCGACCTGGGTTTGTCGTCGGCTGGTATGGAAGAGTCGCTCGCTGAGGACGACATTTATGTTCCGGCTCAAGGCCGGGAAGTCGAGCACCAGTTGCTGGAAGTCATCCTCGTCGAGCGTCCAGAGATCACCATCGGTAAGCGCCCGTACCCGCGCGGAGGGAGGCGATCTGGTAATCAGGGACATTTCACCCGCGAGGTCCCCGCTGACGAGGCGACGCAGGACGATCTCCTGACCCGGAATCCCCGCCACGTCGTCCATTATTTCGTGCGTTTCCTCACTCGGTATGATGCTGACCTGCGCGACGCCGGAGCGCAGGATGAAGAGTTCGCCGCACCAGCGACCCTGCTCGATGAGCACGTCCCCAGCAGCAAACGCACGGAGATGAAGACGTGCAGAGATCGCCCCGGTCACGGCAGCATCGAGCCCTTGAAAAAGCCTGACCTGCTGCAAGAGACTTCGGGCGTGCGCCGCAGGTGCGCCTGCTTCTCCCGCCGGTATATCGCCGCTTATTGACACGGAAAGTGGCTCCATTCTCATTCGCTCGCCAAACGTCGCTGCGCCATCATGGAAGGTATTCCGCGGAATCCGCATCGTGACCCTTTATCGTGCTCGTCGCAGCCAGATCCACCTCGTACGCGACCTCCCCCGCTACGGTTAACGAAGTGCTTGCCGTGATGCGGGGAATCATAGCGCAAACGGTTGTCCCATGACCAGTGTCTACGTTGACATCTGGACGCGTCGCGCCGCGCACGTTCTCTCCGTCGCCGCACCTCGTAGCGAGCAACACCATTCCAGCACCCCATTCGACGCCGCACGAGGCAGATCGCATCTTTTGTATACGCGACTGAGAAATGAGCCCACTTTGACGGGAAACGCGAGCGAAATCTGAGCCCACCGGAGCACCAACCCGCTACCCTTGCCGCGCGAGCAGCGAGTGAAAGCGGGAGGAA
>JBBSFO010000749.1:0-2704 GCA_038238655.1 Thermomicrobiales bacterium
AAGCCACGCCCCCATATATCCCGGCCAGGTACGGACGAGATCATTGAGGATGATGCCGCGCCGCGCCACGCGCCCCATCTCTGTCAGCACCGTGATCGCCTCGGTGCGCGGGAAGTGATGGAGGGCGAGCGAGCAGACGACAATATCGAACGCGCCGTCGCGATAGGGGAGGGCGCGGGCATCGCACGCCTCGACGGTAATTGCTGGCTCGTCCGCCGTTTCGCGTCGCGCGACCGCCAGTACATCCTCACTCACGTCCGTCGCCAGCACGCGCAGATCGTAGCCGTGCCGCCTGCCCCAGCGGACAAGCGCACGCGGGATGTCACCGGAGCCGGTCGCGATGTCGAGTAGCGTCACCGTTGTTCCACGAGAAACATCACGAAGTAGTACGGGCAAATGGCGCAGAACGACCGCCGTACCGCCCGCGAAACGATTGACGCGCCGTATATCGCGCAGATTGTGCGCGAGCGTCGGCGCGGGGATCGTACCGGGCGCGTCGAGAAGTTCCGTCGCGTCGCTATGCGGCGGCACCGGCAGGGTGGGACGCAAGAGAAGAAGTATCCGGGCCATTGCGCGTCGTCCATTCCGTGCGTGAAAAACCGATCATGCGCGGGGAAGCGCATACGGAACGATACCGCATCAGGACACCACCGACAACGGCGCAAATCGTACCTGAATAAATCGCTCATTGTTGCTGTGTACTGTTGGTGTACAGAGAAATGCTGGTATGGGTCCCGTCAAGTGTGTAAATCGGTTCAGGGGTGTCATTCTCCGGGTCTGTCCGTCGAATCGTCGAACTATCGCACTGCCATCAGCGGCAGACGCTCCGGCTGCGGCTCGCACTGCGTCACTGTTGCGAGCGATTCCGCGCTGAAGTAGCACTGGCTCACTTGCCATTCGTCGTGCTGCTCCACGAGCATCACCCCCACCAGTCGGATCACCGCCGCGTCATTCGGGAAAATGCCGACGACATCGCTGCGTCGCTTCACCTCCTTATTGAGTCGTTCCAGCGGATTGTTCGACCAGATTTGTCGCCAGTGGGCCGACGGAAAGGCGAGATAGGCCAACACGTCCGCTTCCGCGTCGTCCATCAGGTTTGCCAGCCGGGAAACCGCTCCCGGAAGTTGTCCGCCACCCGCCGCCATTGTTCCCGTGCGCTCGCCGCATCGGGCTGGGCGAAGACGGTGCGGATCGTCGCCGCGGCGAGTTGTTGCGCGCTCTTCGGCACCAACGCCAGTGCATTGCGGACGAAATGGACGCGACAGCGCTGCCAACTCACTCCTTGCAGCACCGTCGTCAAGGCCCGCTTCAATCCGGCGTGGGCGTCGCTCGTCACCAGTTGCACGCCTGTCAGTCCCCGCTCGACCAGTCCGCGCAAGAACTGCTGCCATGCTGCCCAGAGGGCTCCCGCCTCCTCCTCGCTCGGCCCAACATCGAGTCCCAACACTTCGCGCCGTCCTTCGGCAGTGACGCCGATCGCGATCACCACCGCCATCGAAACGACCCGCCCATCCAGCCGCACCTTGAGATAGGTCGCATCGAGCCAGAGATACGGATACCGACCGACGAGTGGGCGCGTGCGAAAACGCTCCACTTCGGCATCCAGTGTTTCGCAGAGTCGGGAAACCTCACTCTTGCTGATGCCGACGATGCCGAGCGCCTGCACCAGATCATCGACGCGCCGCGTCGAGACGCCGTGGACATACGCTTCCTGCACCACCGCCACGAGTGCGCGTTCCGCCCGGCGGCGGGGATCAGGAGGGCCGGGAAGTAGCTGCCATCCCGGACGCGCGGCACCTGCAAGTCGATCGTGCCGACGCGGGTATCCCAGCGTCGTTCCCGGTAGCCATTGCGCTGCCCCGTGCGCGTCTCGGTGCGCGCATGTCGCTCCGCCCCGATGTGCTGGGTCACTTCCAGTTCCATCACGGCCTCACTGAATACGCGCTCCCTTCACGCAAGAAATCGCCATCCTCGGTCATCTGTGCCTTGTGCAGCAGCTTCGTCAGTCCTATGCTCAATGCCTCGGTCATGATGTTGCTCCTTTCTCAGGTCTCGACAACCGGAGAGGAACCACACCATGACCGCTCTCGTCAATGACGATGCTTCTTACACACTTCCGGGGACTCTATCCTTGTTCTCCCCTTCCCTCTGGGGTGTACAGACCGGAGAGATAGCGGATAGGGGCAGGGGGGTGGATAGTCCGGCGAGAATTGCATACGCCCTGTCTGCTCGCGTTTCCTGCATGACACTCCGGTGCCTCCTCGCGTATAGTGAGCGCACGCCATGGCAGCGGATCGGTGCCGCACGACGACCCCGAGCGGGCGTGTGCCCCGCGCATCCGCTGCTACGTGGTCACTGATATCGGGAGTCCCTCGCATCGCCAACCGCTGCGGGGGAGTCACATGACAGGGAGGGATGGGAACATGCGCGAGAATCGGCTGCGTACCTTGCTCAACGAAGGCAAGCCGACGTTCGGGACACGAGTGCAGAGTTCGTGGCCAACCATGATCGAGGCGATAGGGCGGAGTGGGCAGTTCGACTACGTCGAGTTCCTCGCCGAATACGCCCCGTATAACCTGTATGACCTCGACCACATGGGTAGGGCGATCGAACTCTCCCCCAACTTCTGCGGCATGATCAAGATGGAGCAGTCGGCGCAATGGCACCTGGCGGTGCGGGCGATGGGGGCCGGTATCCAGAACCT
>JBBSFO010000750.1:0-2703 GCA_038238655.1 Thermomicrobiales bacterium
AACGGTAACCGATTGCGTCCTCAAGGTTGTTCAGCCATGTCCCAGCGCCGGATGTCACACCGATAATGTGGCGCACAGCGACGATGTGACCGAGCGGAACGGCAACGTACAGTGTCGCGAAGATCGTCGCCACCCATGCCGCGAGCGTGCCATCGAGCGATTGGCGAAAAATGAGTACAATGACGGGCGCGACGAGCGTCGCAGCGATGAGCGCGCCGAATACCCATCCGGGCCAATCGGCAGCGACAGCGATGATGGTCAACACTACGATGACGATGCACATTGGGAGCAAGACCGCATGGCCGAGTTTCCCGAACATCGCCCGGAGTTCCATCAGGGCGATACTGCCCAGAATGGCAAAGACTACTGCAACGCCCCAGACACCGAAGAATGCCGGGGCGACACCGACCAACACCACACCAACGGACGACAGCGCGCGCTGGCGGAACACAGGCTACGCGGGCTGGGCGGCGGGGGGAACCGACTCGGGGATCGCGCCAAACCGACGCTGCCGTTTCTGGAAATCGGTCACGGCATCGCGGAGATCGTCCGGGCCGAAATCCGGCCAAAGGATGTTCGGGAAATACAATTCGGCGTACGCGCCCTGCCAGATCAGGAAGTTCGACAGGCGGAACTCGCCGGAAGGCCGGATGATCAAGTCCGGGTCGGGCATATCTGCGGTATAGAGATAGCGATTGACGGTTTCTTCGGTGACGGTCTCCGGATCGAGACCGTCCCGCAACATTTCCTTGATCGCCGCAACGACTTCGGCGCGCCCGCCGTAGTTGAATGCCAGCGTGAGCGTCATGCGCGTATTGTCGGCGGTGAGGTCTATCGCAGCACGGACGGCGCCCGCTAGTTCCGCATCCAGCCCTTCGAGGCTGCCGATATGGCGCAGCCGCACGCCTGCGTTATGCAATGCTCCCGTCTCGATGGCAATGCGCTCGCTGAGAATCTGGAAGATACTCTGCACTTCGTCCTGCGGGCGTCGCCAATTCTCCGTCGAGAACGCCCAGAGCGTCAGATACTCAATACCGAGTTCCGGACAGGCGGAAACAATCGGGCGGATATTCTCGGTACCGGCTTCGTGCCCCTTGTTGCGGGGCAAACCCCGTCGTTGCGCCCAACGGCCGTTACCGTCGAGGATAATCGCGACATGACGCGGCGGCTTTCCGCTCACGACCACGGACGCGACCGCGCTATCAGGGCTACTACTGGTTTCATTTTCCGTGACCGTGTGTGTCATCCCTGTTCCCGTTCCTGACGCACGCATCAGACTTCGAGGATTTCGGCTTCTTTTTCCCGCCCGACCTTGTCGGCCTCGGCGACGCTACGATCCGTCAGTTTCTGGACCTGTTCTTCGCCACGCCGCCGCTGATCCTCGGAGATGTCGCCGTTGTCGTCCAATTCTTTGAGCATGTGCATCGCGTCGCGCCGGATATTGCGAACCGCGACATGGGCTTCCTCGATATTCCGCTTGGCGACCTTAACGAGATCGCGCCGCCGCTCCTCGGTCAGCGCCGGGATAGCGATGCGGATCACTTGACCGTCGCTCGTCGGGTTGAGGCCGAGATCGCTCGCGCGGATGCTCTTTTCAATCGCCTTCATCGCACCTTTGTCCCATGGTGTGACAAGAAGCATGCGCGCTTCCGGCGCGGAAAGTCCGGCGAGTTGCTGCAACGGCGTCTCCGTGCCGTAATAATCCACGACGAGACGCTCGATCAGGCCAGTCGAGGCGCGCCCCGTCCGAATGCCGCCGAGGTGGCCACGCAACGCCTCAACCGCCTTGTGCATCCGCTCGTCGGCGTCCTGGATAATATCTTCGTACATCGTTCCGCCTCCAGTCGCAACCGTTCATCGAACAACGGTACCGAAACCTTCCTCGCCGCGCAAGACGCGCGCGATCATCCCCGGTTCCTGGATGTTGAACACGATAATCGGCAGATTGTTGTCCATACAAAGCGCGAATGCGGTGCTGTCCATCACACCGAGTTCGCGTTTCAGCGCCTCCGCGTACGAAATGTGCGCGAAGCGGACGGCATCGGGAAACTTCTTCGGGTCGCGGTCGTAGACACCGTCCACGCCGTGCTTGCCCATCAGCAGGACTTCGCATTCCAGTTCGAGCGCCCGGAGCGCGCCGGTCGTATCAGTCGTGAAGTATGGGTTGCCATTGCCGCCCGCGAGGATGACGACACGCCCTTTCTCCATATGTCGGAGCGCGCGGCGACGGATGTACGGCTCCGCGACCTGCTGCATCTGGATCGCGGTCATGACCCGCGTTTGCACGCCCGCCCGTTCGAGCGCCTCCTGCAAGGCGAGGGCGTTGATAACGGTGCCGATCATGCCCATGTAGTCGGCGGTCGCGCGGTCCATGCCGAGTTGCTCCGCGTTGCGCCCGCGCCAGAAGTTCCCGCCGCCGATGACGATTGCCATCTGCAATGAGCCGTTGTCTACCTCGTCCCGCACCTGGCCGGCGAGCGCCTGGACGATCCCCGGATCAATATTCCGCCCGCCCGCGCCCTCGAAGGCTTCGCCGCTCAATTTCAGCAGGACACGCCGATACTTCAACTCCGTCATGCGCCCTGCCGTCCCCTCTCCCGCTGCTCCGCCCGCGCACACAATGACGGCGAGGAGCGATCCCCGCCGTCATCGCGCAACCGATTAAGCGCCCGCGCTGTCGTCGCCGGTGTCGCTGCCGTCGCC